>JALYSC010000251.1 GCA_030855005.1 Bacteroidota bacterium
TGATAGAAAGATCCCGCGCAGCCATTAAAGAAAACTGAAGGGTTCGGGGGATTGGTGTAGCTGTTAAAGTAAGCGTATCAACATTCACCTGCAGCTTACGCAATTTCTCTTTTGCGCTGACACCGAATTTCTGTTCTTCATCAACTATCAGCAATCCAAGCTCTTTAAACTTTAGATCTTTATTGAGAATTGCATGCGTACCAATTACAATGTCGAGTTTCCCATCATTAAGACGCTGGATTATTTCTTTCTTTTCCTTTGCAGAACGAAAGCGGTTGATATAATCCACACTGACCCCAAGACTTTCAAGTCGGTCTTTAAAGCTGTGGTTGTGTTGCAATGCAAGAATGGTAGTAGGCACTAATATTGCAACTTGTTTTCCATCTACTATCGCTTTGAAAGCGGCCCTAATGGCAACTTCTGTTTTTCCAAAACCAACATCACCACATATTAATCGGTCCATTGGATGTGGTTTTTCCATATCCTCTTTGACATCCATCGTTGCTTTCAACTGATCTGGTGTATCCTCATAAATAAAGGATGCTTCCAATTCATTTTGCAAATATCCATCAGGTGAAAATGCAAATCCTGGTGCATTTTTCCGTACTGCATATAACTTGATTAATTCGCGTGCGATATCCTTGACTTTGGATTTCGTTTTGCGTTTTAGATTTTCCCATGCATCTGATCCTAGTTTACTCAGGACGGGTTCTGTTCCTTCCTTGCCTACAAATTTGGAAATCTTATGTAAGGAATGAATACTGACATATAGGATATCATTGTTTTTATAAAATAAGCGAACCGATTCCTG
The DNA here is from genome assembly GCA_030855005.1 of Bacteroidota bacterium. Lineage (GTDB taxonomy): Bacteria > Bacteroidota > Bacteroidia > Chitinophagales > Saprospiraceae > Opimibacter. The sequence goes on from JALYSC010000251.1 coordinate 812, forward strand.
AACATGGCCTCCAATGGTAATCTTCTCAAGACCTGAATATTTTCCTATCCCATGATCAATGTGTGTGACAAAATCACCGGGTTGCAATTCGCGAAGTAATCTGACATTGAGTGCCTGATCTTTTGTAAAGCCTCTGCGCAGATGATAAGAGTGAAACCGTTCAAAAATTTGATGATCGGTATAGCAAACTACCTTAGAATGATTGTCTACAAATCCTTCATGAATGGATTTAATCACGGGGATAAACTGTACGCGTGCTCCCAGGTCTTCGAAAATAGAATAAAAACGCTCCACCTGTCGTGCATTGGACATGAAGAGATAATTCGTTTTACCCTCTGCAGTATGCTTTTTAAGATCCTCAATCAGTAACGGAAAGTTTTTATTAAAACTCCGTTGTGATTTCATGTTAAATGAAATCGATTGTTGAGAAGGAAAAAATTCATGCCCATCACCTTCACTCACCCATCGCTGCCGATTAATTCCTGAGATAAGTTGATGTGTTGGTGTGTATTGCTTCTCACGTACCACGCGTTGAAGAGCATGTTGTTCGGGATCTACATTGATAATGCTGATAGAACTAAGACGCTCGAATGAATCCTGATAACGATCAACAAGAATAAGTGGCTCATGAATCCAGACATGTGTTTCTGCAGGGAGTGCTTCCAGTAGTGGTACATATTCTTCACTTCCAAAATGCGTCTGCACATTTGGAATAATATTGACGAGCGACAGATTACGCTGTGATAATTGCGTCAGCGGATCGAAGGTGCGGATGCTTTCGACTTCTTCATCAAAAAGCTCGATCCGGTAAGGCCATTCGTTTCCAAAGGAGAAAATATCAATGATGCCGCCTCGAATGGAAAACTGACCGGGTTCGTAGACAAAATCTACCCTCGTAAATCCGATATCGATCATCAGCGAGATCAATCCATCGACGCCAAGGTCTTCTCCCTTTTTGATCTGGATTTGTTGTTTGACAACAGAAGATGGTGAAATTACCACTTCTATCATGGCTTCCGGATAGGTTACTGCGATGACAGATGCTTTGAGATATCCGATCAGTCCGTTCTGATAAAGCTTATTGACGGCTTCAGTTCTTTCCATCACCTGGCTGGGGACAATTTCCTCATAGAGACCAGGTCGTTTGAAACTGTCCGGAATGAAGAGAACTTCCGCTTCAGGTAAAATATCAGAAAGTGTATTGTAGAGGTAAGCGGCGGCTTCTTTATCAGGAGCGATGATCAGCCAGGGACCGCAACTATTAAGGACTAGTCCGGAGAGGACAAAGGATTTCCCGCTGCCGGCCAATCCTGTCACATGTATATGCGCCTGATCCGCCCGCAGAGCCTGATGAAGAGATTTCACTACAGCATCCTGACCAAAAGAGTCAATCAACCGTTCAAGGTCACTCATGGGACGCCAAAAGTAATGGATATAAAATAGGAGATGTTATAAAAACCTATTGATCTCTTTTGTAGACATCAATAATTTCAGCAGGACGCCTGTAAATCAGACTTCCTTCTGCGTCAATTTCAAAATAATTGTAGCTCTTTTGATCTTTGAATTTGAATTTTTTCTCCTCGATTTGGGTCAGTTCCTGGGGCTCATAGGGTCGGTCAATGCTAATCTTGTGGAAGAATATCCTTCCATCTTCCAGGGTAAAGATTTGAGCAGGAGAGGTTTTGATGGCAATCATCACCTTATTACCATTAACATTCACTTCCTTTTCATGAAAGGGAGCCTTGAATTTCATGATCTCTGTTTTCTTCGCTTTTTTAAAAGCTATGATTTCATTAATAGTACTGACTAGTGTGGGTATGTGAATATGATCAGAGGTATTCAATGTCAGTTCGCTGTATAATTTATCAAGTGGGATAGTTTTATAATCTTCATTTTCAAATTGCCTTTCGTACATCGGTCTTAGATAATATGTCCTCAATTGCGTTTCAGAAATATATTTCGACTGGAAGGGTATCCTGACAAGGGGAAAGACAAGCTTCGACAAAGCATCATAGGATGTATGTACAAAAATGATTGGGAATATTCTATAGGCATCGCCGTATACAGACTTCTCCGGTAAGCCATATGAATTGAGATAATAGGCTATCGCAACTAGATTATCTATGTCCTGGCTTACTTTGACATCCTCTCCTCTGCTAGATTGATCAATCGTTAGCAATTCATTTAGAAAAATTTTTTTTGCTTCAGGAGTCTGCAGAGCATCGATTTTCTGCTTTATTAAAACTGTATCCGGTTGCGCAAAGCATATCCCAAAAGAGCATCCCCAAATAAAAATGATGTAAAAAGTTTTCATCGTCGTCAAAAGTAAATTAATACCCTGTCCTCCACTCGATCCACCCGCTTTTAGACAATTAACGATATGCTAAGGGCACAATTTCAGATACCTTTTGGTGTTTTGGGAGTGCTTGAAAATTCACTTTCATGCATTGCCCGAAAAGTAAGTTAAAATTTGTCATAACTTATTGATTTTCAAAGCCATAATAATAGCTCCCTATTAGGTTTTAAGGATAGTTTTTTGTACTTTTGCACCTTCCTTTTTTAGAAAATATATGAGCGAACAACAGACAAGTTATGGCGCCGACCAGATTCAGGCGCTTGAGGGTTTAGAAGCGGTGCGGAAGCGTCCAGGTATGTATATCGGAAGCACTGATATCAAAGGTCTGCACCACCTGGTTTGGGAGGTGGTAGATAACTCCATTGATGAACATTTAGCGGGCCATTGTACGGATATAGATCTTACTGTCAATAAAGATGGTTCACTCACCGTCGTTGATAACGGTCGTGGGATCCCGGTTGGTCTGCATGAAAAACTGCAAAAATCAGCACTTGAAGTGGTCATGACGGTCCTTCATGCAGGTGGAAAATTTGATAAAGACTCCTACAAAGTATCCGGTGGTCTGCATGGGGTAGGTATCTCATGCGTAAATGCACTGAGTCAGCGTGTCCGGGCAGAGATCAAGCGTGAAGGCAAGATTTTCAGCCAGGAGTATGAGCGAGGGAAGCCCGTTACAGAAGTATTGGAAATCGGTATTTCAGACGAGACGGGCACCACCATGACTTTTTGGCCCGATCCTGAAATATTCGAAACACTCGATTTCAAATTTGAAACGCTGGCCAATCGCCTTCGCGAATTATCCTTTCTCAACAGCGGATTGAATCTGTCAATAGTTGATGAGCGTGAAACTGGTGATGATGGCAATTCACGAAAGGAATCATTTTATTCAGAAGGCGGGCTGCGTGAATTTGTCCTCTTCCTGGATGAAAGCAGAACTCCTTTAATTGAAAAGCCCATTTTCGTTCGCGGTAAAGAGGATAATGTAGAGGTGGAAGTAGCCATGCAATACAACTTGGGTTACCAAGAGCATGTCTTTTCATTTGTCAATAATATATCGACCAAAGACGGAGGTACCCATGAAGCCGGATTTAAACGTGCTTTAACGCGGATCTTTAAAAAATACGGTGATGACAGCGGATTGTTTACAAAAGCAAAAGTTCAGTTGTCCGGAGAAGACTATCGGGAAGGACTTACTGCTATTATCTCTGTCAAAGTACCCGAGCCACAGTTTAAAGGACAGACGAAAGGTGAGTTAGGTAATTCAGAAGTCGTAGGTATCGTATCACAAATCGTAGGTGAAGCTTTAGGCCATTACCTCGAAGAAAATCCATCGGATGCCAAGCGCATTGTAGAAAAAGTCATCCTTGCCGCACGTGCACGCGATGCTGCCCGCAAGGCACGCGAATTGGTACAACGCAAGAATATATTGACCGGAGGAGGCTTACCCGGCAAACTCGCAGATTGTTCTTCACGCGATCCCAAGCAATGTGAAATTTATTTAGTCGAGGGAGATAGTGCAGGTGGAACAGCGAAGCAAGGACGTGATCGTAATTTTCAGGCTATCCTTCCACTGCGAGGAAAAATTCTTAACGTCGAGAAAGCCCTTGAGCATCGTATCTACGACAACGAGGAAATAAAAAATATGTTTACCGCGCTCGGTGTAAGTATCGAAGAGAAAAACGGTGAGCGTATTCTTAATATCGAACGGCTCCGCTATCATAAGATAGTCATCATGTGCGACGCCGACATCGATGGTAGTCACATTGTAACTTTGATTCTTACTTTCTTTTATCGATATATGAAGCCATTGATTGAAAATGGCCACTTATTTATTGCTGCGCCACCATTGTACAGAGTTTCTAAAGGCACGCAGTTTGTATATGCCTGGAATGAAGTCGAACGTCAGGCAGCAATTGAATCATACAATGCAGGTGAAAAGGCCGGCAATGTGAAAACGCAACGCTATAAGGGTCTAGGTGAGATGAATGCCGAGCAACTTTGGGAAACAACTATGAATCCCGACAACCGTGTGTTCCGCAAAGTTGATATCGATAATGCTGCAGAAGCAGACCGTTATTTCAGCATGCTGATGGGCGATGAGGTACCACCTCGCAGAGCATTTATTGAAGCTAATGCCAAGTATGCTCGTGTAGATGTTTAATACGGTGTTACAGTCGCTACTCTATAAC
>JALYSC010000252.1 GCA_030855005.1 Bacteroidota bacterium
CAACCTGGTTGTTTTTCGCTTTTCCTGGACTCCGATTCAATAGCCCATTGTGAATCAATTAAAACTAATGTGGCATTTTTAGTCAACTCGATAACCATGGGTTCACCACAACCTTTATGCGGTTCAAGGAGTCGGCCTTTGTCTTTGATGTCTTTGAGCGCCTGATCGAGGGCCAGAACGGATGCATGTTTGGTATCTTTTCCGGAAGTCCATTCCAGCTGACCGGGCAGAATAAAAAAGTCATGGAAAGATTCATCAAGTCTTTCAAGCGTTTTAATAATCTCGTTATAAGAATCAGATTCGGTGTTGGAGAAATCATCTAATGAAATTGAATTTCCCAACAGAATAAGACCAGATGATTTTTCGATGTTGTTGTCCTCTATAGATTTGAGTACTAAGGAAGGTTTGTCGAGCTCAGGACCACCTGCTAAGAAGAGAGAGTAATCAATCTCAGCAGAAGAATTCAAAGAATCACCTTTAATGTAGGCAGCATTCTGACGATAATATGGGCTTAGGGTGGCGCAGGCACTCAGTGAAATGAGAAGAGGGGTTAAGACCCCGCAAAGCAGGTTGGTTTTCATAATATCTAAAGATAAATACCTGCAGCGAAAAATTAGAATCAGGCGGTATCTATTCTTTGTGAATTGGGGGGAGCCATCATGTCCAGAAAGAATCGTCGGGCTACAACTAAAGCGCATCCAATAATACCTCCAACCAATAATCCCAAAGCCAGTTTTCGTATAAGAGATAGCTCAACAGGGGCAATGGGTAAGATTGGCGCATCAATCACCTGGATAAAAGGAGTTTTGTTGCGAAGACTGAAATCAGCCACCTCTGTGTTTTTCAGTACTTCACCATACATTGCTGACAATGCAGTTACTTCCCTTTGTAATCGCAGCTCTCCCACCTTGTCAGTACGCATCAGTAATCCTCGATGAGTGTCTTGGAAGTTTGCAAGTTGATATTCAGCGGATCGTAGTTCTCCGATTATGGAATCTCTTTTGTTGCTGATGATTGAAAAAGTTTTCAAAGACTTCTCTATCGCCTTGCTGATATAATAATCACTAAGCGACTGAAACATTCTGTTGGCAAGTTCAAGTGATAGCACTTCATTGATGGTGGATGCTGATAATTGCATCACATTAGTATCCTCACTATAATCCGTTGTGACTAATGCATCCTCGGGTTTATCAATGGAGCCAATGATCAGATTATATACATTTGATAGAGCTGTGTTTTCTACTCTGTTGAAAATAAGCAGGCTGTCATGTGTAAATAAAAACACACCTTCTTTTGGCTGATCTTCCTTGGCTACAGGATTGAGATCATAGGCGCGGATCACGTGATTGGCGAGGAAATCATTCTTGCCATCCATCTCAAACTTTGTAAACAAAGTTTTCTGCACCACCCTCCTCGATCGGCTTAGCTCGAGAATTTTATCCAGATTATAGCGTGTTGGCCTGATGCTACCGAGACCAAATTGACTCAGCATTCCTGTTAATCCGGAAGAACTGTTTCCTTCATCTTCATCCACCATAAAGGTGACATTTGCGGGATACTCAGGAACATATTGGAAATATTTGTAAAGCTGGTAGGCACCAAATATAGCGGCCAAAAAAAGTGGTAAATACCAATACCTGAAAACCTCCCGAACATAAGATTTTCCTTTCAGGACATAGTCCCTCAGGGATGTTTGTTGTTCATATTCAGGAAGCGTCTCTTGCATTGATTTAACCGTTCATAATTTTCATTAGGTACTGACCGTATCCACTCTTTAACAAAGCCTGTGCCTGATCTTTCAGTTGATCCTTGGAGATATAACCCATACGGAAAGCAACTTCTTCTATACAACCTACTTTCAGGCCCTGCCGCTTTTCAATGATCCTTACAAATTCGGTTGCGTCATGTAGACTATCAAAGGTCCCTGTATCGAGCCACGCAGCACCACGACCAAATATTTTGACATTCAGTCTTCCCAGCTCTAAATAGACCCGGTTGACATCCGTGATCTCATACTCACCCCGGGGAGAGGGTTGAAGGTTCCGAGCTATTTCGATGACTGAGTTATCATAGAAGTACAATCCCGGAACAGCATAATTGGATTTAGGTTGAGCGGGTTTTTCCACTATTTCCAGTGCCTTCATGTTATCATCAAACAAGACCACGCCATATCGCTCGGGATCGGAGACCGGGTAGGCAAATATGACGGCACCATCCGGATCATGGCAATCTGCCAGAAAAGCAGGCATTTCAGTCCTGTAGAAAATATTGTCGCCAAGAATCAGACATACTGCATCATCTCCAACGAAATCAGCCCCAATGACAAATGCCTGTGCCAGGCCATTAGGGACCTGCTGTATGGCAAATTGAAAACGACATCCAATCTGGCTGCCGTCACCGAGCAATCTGACAAAACCATCGTGGTCTTCGGGAGTGGTGATGATCAGGATGTCCTGTATCCCGGCCAGCATCAGGACTGACAATGGATAATAGATCATCGGCTTATCATACACCGGTATCAGTTGCTTGGAAACTGCCCGGGTAATGGGGTACAAACGAGTGCCGGATCCTCCGGCAAGAATTATGCCTTTCACGCTGCAAAACTAATGCTTAGACCGCGTTACACAACCCTGGTCCGAAGGGCAGAGCACTTCAACAGCGATGAGCAGAGATATTATACATAATACCACATCATGAATTGAACCAGATAAATGTTCAAGGACTTACTTTTGGAATATGGTTTACCATATTCTAAATGGGGATGCGATTGCTGCAGACTTTCCCAGCCACATCGATGGAAAGATGATAATCGTCAGGGAGGCTTTTGTGGAAGGTCCCGTCGCAGTTTATTTTACAGATGACTTTTGGGAAGAAAGGAAGGCGTATGTCAACATTCATTACCAGGCCGAACAGGAAGATTATGAAGAACAATTCATGAGTCAACTCCGGTTGATGGATGAGATCAAGCCCGAGGATGACGTTTTCCTGTGGTTTGAAGATGACCTGTTTTGTGTGGTCAACATGTTATTTACAATTAGCTATATCACATCGCTTACAAGTCCTGTGTTTCATCGTGTATTTCCATTGCCGGATGAGCATTTTTGGAAGGGATTTGGAGGGGCAATTAAATCGGAACTTGCAGGGTGTTTTGAAAATGCGATTAAACTAAATTCCTCAGACATAGAATTAGCCAATCAACTATGGGAGGCATATTGTAAAAATGATCGGGAGAAATTGAGGGCGCTTTCGTTTTCTCATTCGGAAGCATTTCGTTTCTTAAATGAAGTCATGGAAGCACACTTTGAAAGACAACCAACTGACAGTGCATTAGGCAGACCACAACTTACACTGGTGCAATTATTGAACCAGGGAAAAACAAACTTCTACGAAATCTATGAAGAGTTTTGGCGTAAAGAAGCTATCTATGGATTTGGAGATATGCAAGTGTACAACATGCTCAAAGAAATGAAGATTGAGTTTAACGGAGAGCCAGGTGATTAGCGCGTAATCACAAAGCGGGCATGATACTGCTCATCAATCAGCAGTGTGTAAATGCCAGGAAGTAATCCATCTGTCAGCATTCCTGAAACACCTCCTTTGCAGGGTACATTATATTTTGTTGAAGCCACTTTTCCGGAGGCATCAATAATTTGCATCGCAGACGCTGTGATTTCACGGCCATATTCCACCATCAGCATATCTCCGCTTTTGACAGGATTTGGATATATTCTGATAGCAACATTGGATGAGTCAGGATCAGTAAGTGATGCAGTAGAACGCATCATGTCCGGCACATTACATTCTGATAAAGTCATTGTTGGAATGTAAGCAACGGGATACATCCAATCAAAAGTCAGAGGGCCATCTGACGTGGCCACGTCTTCAAACCCTCCATTCGATTGGGACAACAATGCCTGAGTGCTTAACAACAACAACAGGACTAAAAAGGGGCATGTAATTTTTGAAATGAGGGAAAGCATCTGTTTTGATTTGATATAATCGTTAGTATCAAAATCAAAGACGACACATTAAAACGAATGGGTTGGGTAAAGATTTATTTAATTCTTACTGGTCCCTCTCCTACCTGGTCTGTAATAAAGGCTCCATTAGCGCATAATGAAACAAGGTCTGTCCGAATCCAATCAAGAACAGTCGCGGCATGAGAAGCAGGATATAGTAAATGAACATTTGGTCCAGCATCGAGCGTGAAGCAAACAGGAATATTTGTGTCTCGTCTAAATGCCCAGACTTTTTGAATAATCGAAATCGTGTTGGGCTCAATCAATAAAAAAGGTTGAGAACCACTCATCATCAACGCGTGGAGTTGTAAAGCTTCAGATTCACAGATAGACATGAAAGAGGCTAAATCATCACCATGCTGCATGATATCCAATAATGAAATCAGATTTTTTTCTGCCTGCTGATAGCGTGCTGATGCATAGATAAGGTCTTCCATTAATTGATGTCCGGCGGTGCTGGATACACTTTTCTCCGAACCGCTTACGATCAAAATAGTATCCTTGTAATCATGAAAGACAGAAGCAACAGAATATCTCCACGGAATAGCATAATCATTGTTTGTATCAGCAATGCCCGGAGTAACGCCCCAAATTGCTACACCAGGATAAACAGATCTCGATGCACTTCCTGATCCCAGACGCGCCATAGAAGATACTTTTCGGAGCCAATCAGATTCGCTTTCAAGATCGCGTGTGTGTATCATATCATCGATATCAGCGAGACACAATGCGATAGCACTCATGGCGCTTGCTGAAGAAGCAATACCTGCTGCATGCGGGAAAGTATTGACAGAATCAATAAAAACGGACGATGATGATAACCACGGTAATACAGTGTCCAGCCTTCGAAAGAAAGAATTGATTTTCGGTTCAAAGGAGGGTTTGGGCTGGCCATCATATAAGACATTCAAACCAGGAGACGGTGCATCAATGGTCACCTCCATGCGCAAGTCTGTATGACAAGCAGAAAGGGTGAAGCTGAGGGAAGGATTGCGTGGCAGTTGTTGGCCGTATTTACCCCAGTATTTAATGAGGGCAATATTAGAGGGGGCGCGCCAGGAAGAATTATAGATCATTTACACTTTAATAAGATGTAAATGTAATTTGTCATTCTACTTTAATCTCAAAATCCCCAAGTATCATGTCGAGAACTTTATCCTCTCCGGGAGTATAACCATCTTTAAGATCATATCCATAAAGCTTGCCAACGGTCTGCCATTTAGTAGCAGTAAAGGTACCTCGGACACTTTTGAGTACTTCATACATCGAAGTATCAAGGTGGCGTTCGATCATTTTGACAAGGATTTTACCC
>JALYSC010000253.1 GCA_030855005.1 Bacteroidota bacterium
GGTTCCAATGAAAAAGAATGGTACCATTTGAAAAGGCTTCAATCTGAAACTCAACACCTGAACATAAACCAAGTGAATCCTGCCATGGACCATATTCTCCGGGTCCTAAAATTTCTCTTGCGCGAATGGTTACTTCTGGTTTGGCAACGACTATTACAAATTGAGGCGGCGGAGTAAAGGTGCAATGAAATGCATCTTCAATAAGAACTCCGTATTGATTCGTCTCAATTACTTCTATATGATCCGTTGTTTCACCATTGCTCCATAACCATTGAATTCCTCCTGCGGGCGCAGTAAGTAAAGCAGTATCTCCATAACAAATTGCGGTACCGGGTGCCAGGTTAATCACCCCGGTGAGTGTGTTAGCTCTTATATCTGTGATGACCGTTGCAGATGAACTGCATTGGTATTGATCCGATGCACTTACAGTAATAGTATAAAGTCCGTTGAGACCAAAGGTGTGAATTACACTGTCACCAGTTGAAATATTTTGTAATCCGCTAACTACATCACCAAAATCCCAGGCGATATCAAACAGATCATCCGGAATAATAAATGATTGCGCTTCATTTTCGCAGTATATCGGATCTGATTGGATAAGAATTGCAGGTCCGTTTTGAATAGTAACATTATGGGTTTGAAGTGTGGTGCATCCACTTACCATAGTGACAATGAGTGTCACATCATAAGTTCCGGAGGTAGCAAAGATGTGGGTTGGATGTTGCAGGGAAGAAATATTATCAACACCACTTGCCGGATCGTCAAACTCCCAGTGCCATGATGCAATTGTTTCTCCCGGAATATATGTGGTCAGGTCTTCAAAGTCGATGTTAGCTCCTGCGCAACGACCTTCGAACGTATAATCGGCAACAGACCGGATGGTATCAATAATAATTTGATAGTGACCACAATTAGAAGGTGTGTAAGGGAATCCATTTAATCTGGCAACCGATGTGATATGATAATAACCCGGTAGAGTGTATTGATAATTAAGCACATTCGTGGATGCTGAATGAATTGTACCAAGGCTATTGCTTTCAATCTTCCAGAATTCACTTCCGGGTTCAATACCGGGAAGTTGCGGAGTGTATGTTCGCTCATTGCACGTCAAACCGGATTTTACAATATCAAAATCATGCAATGTAAAACTACAACCTGCCGGGAATGGTCCACCTGCAGGTCCTCCGCAGGCGGAAGGAGGACAGCAGTTGTTGAATGTTATTTTCTGAGAAACTGTCCTGCAGCCATATTGATTGATCACTGTTACATGATAATCCCCAAATGATGTTACGTCCCATATCGGTCCGCTTAGGCCAAGCGACACATTATTCAGGAACCATTCAAAGAGATAATTTCCAGCATCCGTATTTGCATATATTTTGACATCACCGGGAATCGAAGTGCAATAAAGATTTGCTGATGGTGTCGTCAGGTGAACAATGGGTACCGGGTAAGACGATATTTCAAAAGCATGCTTATCTGAACAAGCATGAGAATCAAACGCTTCAAGTGAGTATGTGCCCGGGAATAATGAAATTGAATTTAAGTTACCGATAATAGAACCTGATTCTGAAACCCATGAATGTTGAAATGTAAGCTGATTAGAAGAGATCTCTACCTTATCACCAGGACATGCATTCTTCGGACCTGTTATCTGAAAGACCGGAAGCGGATGTATGTAAACATTTTTATCAATGGTCTTTCCGCATGCATCCAGTCGTATCGTTGCATTACCGATGCGAGTCCAGAATACAGCAATGGAATTTTGATTTGAAATTCTGATTTCACCTGCATCTGCAGGAATGATCTGCCAGGCATATTCAGTTCCGCTGATAAATGGAACCTGAAAAGAATCGATTGAATTAAGGCATCCTTCAGTTGAACCCATGAGTACAAAATCATCAGGTGTTATTAGGTCAAGCGAAACTGGTTGTGATATGCACGACTGAAATTGTATATCCGTCTGCACTGCCTCAACGCGATATGGAGGAACTGCTCCAAATGCATGTTGTATTGTCTGTCCTTCAAAATTGAAAGTAGTTCCACCATCTATGACGGTCCAAAGGGTTGAATAATTTCCATTGCTTTCTATAGTGTAACCATACATTTCACCGACGCATATTTCTGTTTCCCCTTTAATTGTGAATGTTGTATTAGGAGTTTGAATAACAGAAATCGCAAGTCTTACTAATTCATTACAAAAGGTACCAGAGGAATTGCTGGCGACCCAAAAATATTCGCCGGCAGGATATGTAAATGCATGCGTGAAAATAGCTGAGGCTATAGCTTCCGTATGAAACACATTTCCTGCTTCATCTTCAATGGACCATAATACATCAACCGGAAATGTAGAAACGAAACCTGCGTATGCAGCAGCAGTAGCAATATATCCCTGGCACACATATCGATCACCTGTCATGATGATCTCAGGTGTGATCAGGACATTAAATTGATCTGTTCCCTGGCACTCCAAAAAACAATTATCATAATTTACTGTAATCGTTGAAGCAGTGTTGGCATTGACAGCATTCCATTGGATGGTTACCGCATTTAATGTTGGGTCACTTATGATCACACCATCATTACTCACATTCCATTGGTAAATTGCTCCGGGAAAATAAGGGACCTGATATGTGCCGAGTTCATTTGAGCATACACGTTCATCACCTGAAATGGGGCCGTCAGGTGATATAATTGGAATTCGAAATGTTGAAGCTGACATACAATATTCCGGAACGCAATTTTCAGCTTCCAGGGAAATGATGCCATCCGGACCTTCATGCCAGATTATTTCAATAAAATTATCAGTCAAACTTCCACCACCGACAATGGTTCCGTTAGAAGAGACCGTCCAATGATATTGAGCACAGTTATTCGTAGTGACAGTATAACGCTGCCTGGATTCCGGACAAATTGAATTAACGCAATCGAGCTCAAGTGCCGGTGTTGGAAGTACTTCAACAACAACTTCTTTATCTGATTCACAACATATGCTTGCAGCATTTAGATTAACAGTAAAATACCCTTCATTGCCAAAATGATGGGTCACATGATAATCTGTGCTAACTGTACCATCACCAAAGGTCCAAGTATAAAATAATCCATTTAGAGATTGATTTGTAAAGTAGACATCCTGTCCTTTACAAACTATAAGTGTGTCATCAACTGAGCCGGGTGTTGTTTGAAATTCAGCAACAGGTGCAGGAAGAATTTCAAAACATACATTAGTACCACAATCCGTATTTCCTGATATTATCGAGCCACTACCTGCCGGTCCCCAATGAATGATATAATTGCCGTTAAATATATACTCGACACTATCTGCTCCCTCGATCTGGAGTTGGTTTCCGTTATTAAAATCAGTTACATAGGTTTCACTGAATTCGCAAACCTGGTAACAATCGTTAGATGGATTTATTTGATAGCATCCTTCCACAACTAAAGGCTCAAGGCTAATGCCGGATACGAAAATGGTTATGGTATCCTGGAATATTTCGTTGTTAACAGATGTAGAAGTAGCAATCAGAGTGAAGACACCATTTTCCAGAAAGAGTATTGCTATACCGTATGCCTGTGAATCAATTACCAGAAAGCCGGTAGAAGGTTCAAGGATCCATGAGGTTTCATTTACTTCGGTTTGCAAAACCTCGACATAGTAACGGACCGGTGCACAATTATTATATACCTGAATGGGGCCAATAATCTCAATACCATCCTGCGCCTGAATTGTGGAATTGGATAAATACAACATAAAGAATAAAAAAAATAAACGCATCAGGCAGTAGTTTGGGGTCTCATCTTTATAAAAGTACAAAGAGATAGAGCGAAATAATGTAAAAACGCTGCTTTAAACAGACTATGTCAGTTATCTATACCTCCAACATGATTCCGTAAATTCACCATTACAAAATACAATATGAAAAAGTATTATCTATTATATTCCGTCGTGCTGATGTGGACATTGACTAGTTGCAATGAGAAGCATGAAGGAGGAACAGGGGAAGAAAACACGCTCAACATCCTGCTTTTCAGTAAGACAGGTGCTTACCGGCATAGCTCGATTGAGCCTGGTGGCCAAGCTTTGCAGGAATATTTTGCAAAGCACAATATTGATGCTGTTCAGTCAGAGGACTCTTCTGTGTTCAATGGGAATAATCTCCTACCGTATGACGTAGTAATATTTTTTAATACGACCGGTAATATCCTTGATTCATTGCAGCAGATATCGCTTATGAAGCATGTACGTTCCGGAAAAGGATTCGTCGGAATACATTCTGCTGCTGATACGGAATATGACTGGCCATGGTTTGCAGGCTTAATTGGTGTTCAATTTTCGGATCATCCTGAGATTCAAAAGGCAACTTTCGTGAAATTTGATACGTCGCATGCATCAGTCAATTTTTTACCTGATCGTTGGATGCGGGAGGATGAGGAGTATAACTATAGAGCCTTACCGGACAGTGTACATGTTGTATTAGGAGTCGATGAAACTACATATAAGGGCGGGGCTCATGGTGATTATCATCCCATTTCCTGGTACCGGGAATATGATGGCGGAAGATCGTTTTATACTTCGATGGGGCACACTGTTGAAAATTACCAGGACACTTTGTTCTTGAGACATATCATGGAGGCTGTGAAATGGGCTGGGAAAAAGTGAGTAATAAGTCTCAAATCCTATTAAAACTTGGCATCGAGTGCGCGCAGTGTTTTTTCCTTCGACAGGTTTAGGGACCGCGTTAGGAATCCAAAATCCATGGTTCGACACTTCGACATGCTCAGCGCACCGCCCGCTTTACGCAACCTAATGCTACGGTTTGACTTGCTAATACCCAACCACTTACTACAGCTCACCAACCGCAGCTCACCAACCAGCCAAAATCTGAAACTGCTCCTTTGCTCCTTTCCATTACCTTTACGGCCATAACACGACTTTTTTCCTAATCTAGGCTCCGTTGTCTTCCCCCGGCACATACGCCTGACCTTACACTTTTCTTATGAGTACGTTTCAAGACATGGGCCTTAAAAAGGAGATCCTGGAGGCCATTGCTGGTATGGGATTCGAAACACCCACCTCTATTCAGGCCAAGGCAATCCCTATTATTCTCGAATCAGACAAAGACATCATTGGCCGCGCCCAGACGGGTACCGGTAAAACCGGAGCATTTGGTATACCAATTCTGAACAAGTTAAATCCCAAGTCTGATCATATCCAGGCATTAATCCTCTGTCCTACCAGAGAGCTATGCATCCAGATCACCAACGAAATGCAAAACTTCGCACAGAATATGCATTCTGTCAAGGTGGTACCAGTATATGGT
>JALYSC010000254.1 GCA_030855005.1 Bacteroidota bacterium
GTACTAAGCGGCGCCAGGGTGATGGCCAGTAATGCACTGATGGCAAGCAGTGATTTATATGGCATGGCTAATCCAAGAAGACGCTTTAGTGTCTTCCAGTCCATACTTTTCTTTGGTTTGGCTGCTTCCTGGCTCAATGAATGCTTAAATTTTGGCTAAGCTACTTAAAACGACTTCAGTGCATCTGAAGTTTATGTCTTTATTAACATGCCCTGGTTTCAGATCTTGCCTTCATCTGCGAAGCTATAATATGCGCCTTCGCCTATAATGATGTGATCCAGCACCTTAATATCGATGTAATTGCCGGCCATTTTTACTTTTTCCGTCAATCGCTGGTCCTCATTCGATGGGCTTGGGGATCCTGAAGGATGGTTGTGAGATAGGATAACGGATGAAGCCTTACGTTCCAGTGCTTTTTGGAAAATAATTTTCGGATCTACCACCATTGCCGACATGCCACCGGTGTGGATTTCTTCAATGGCAATAACTCTCGAACGCCGGTCCAGCAGGATGATCCAGAATTCTTCCTGTGTCAGATCACGCATCCGCGAATGTATCAGATCATACGCGTCGAAACTGGAGGATATCTGAGACTTTTGCATAGCATTTTCTGTCACGCGACGTCTGCCGAGTTCGAGGGCTGCGGCGATGCTTACAGCTTTGGCTTCACCGATGCCTTTGATCTGCATCAATTCATGTACCGTAAGTTTAGCCAGTGCAGCAAGACTGTTTTGATTTTTTGTCAATAACTCTTTCGCGAGATCAACTGCAGATTTATTTCGGGTCCCGATTCGCATGAGGATGGCAATAAGTTCAGCTTCTGATAGGGATCTTGATCCGAGATGAAGTAATTTCTCCCGGGGCTGGTCCGAGGTGGACCATTGTTTAATCGACTGGTGCATTTCAAATTTGTTTTCAATCCTAATGTAGGGGTTTTTTAGTGTGAAATAAAATGTAGTTATCAACAGATACTTTACTGTCGACAGTGTTGAGAAAGTTGAGCATTGTTGCCGTTGGCAACAAACGGTTTAGGATGTTTAGTTTTTCTTACTGTGATGTTGACTTCGTGTGGAGGTTATTTTGCAATGTCGACAGTGTTGTGAAAGTTGAGCATTGTTGCCGTTGGTAACAAACGGTTTAGAAAGTTGAGTAGATTGACTTCGAAGGAGGAGGGAATGATTACAATGGTAATAATATATGAATGCAGGAATGGCCCTGAAGGGGCCAAATATACATAGCGGCGGGTGAAACCCGCCGTAGAGATGCAGCCCGCAGGGCTGCGTCTCAAAAAAAATTAAGATCCGTTTACTCTGTGCCTTGGAGCAAATCCGTTACAATTCACAGTATCGCCTTCGATTAGCCACAGTTCAGTTTTCTAAACTTTCTAAACCGGTTGCTTTCGAAGAAAGCAATGCTCAACTTTCTCAACTCTCCATCGGAAAGTGAATTGCCTCAACCAACACAACCATCGATATTCCTTTTTCTAAACCTTCTAAACCGGTTGCTTTCGAAGAAAGCAATACTCAACGCTCTCAACAACTGTGTCTGAAGGAAAATCACAAACAATGTAACATCCTCCTCTATTCTAGCGCCAATGCAAGATCTTCTTCCAGATCTTCGTAAGTTTCGATCCCCACACTCAACCGTATCAACGAATCAGTAAGCCCCGATGCAAGTCTTTGTTCACGTGGAATCGACGCATGCGTCATTGTTGCAGGATGACCGATGAGTGATTCAACACCGCCGAGTGATTCTGCGAGTGAAAAAAGTTGTGTGCTGCTCATTACTTTATTCGCTGCAGCGATACTATCATCTTTCAAATCGAATGAGATCATCGCACCATAGCCACGCATTTGAGTGGTGGCAAGCTCATGTTGCGGATGATCTTTTAATCCCGGAAACATCACCTTGCCTATTTTTGGATGTGATTGTAGATAGTGTGCCAGCCGCATGGCATTTTCGCATGCACGATCCATGCGGATGTGTAGTGTTTTGATCCCACGCAATGTCAGAAAACAATCCTGTGGACCAGGCACAGCACCACTTGCATTTTGTAAAAACTTCAAACGCTCTGCCAGCGTATCATCACTGGTGACCAATCCGCCCATGATCACATCACTGTGACCGGCGATATATTTTGTAATGGAGTGGTGTACAATGGTGGCACCCAGCGCAAGTGGATTTTGCAAATAGGGTGATGCAAATGTATTGTCCACACATACCGGAATGTTATGCTCTTTTGCAATTGCACAGATGGATGTCAAATCCAGGATCTGTAACGTTGGATTCGTAGGTGTTTCCAGCCAGATCATTTTTGTTGCCGGTGTGATCGAACTTTTAAAAAGTTCGAGATCCGACATATCGATATACTTGCTTTTGATACCCATGGGTCCATACACTTTCACCAGTAATCGGTAAGAACCCCCATAGAGATCATTGGCACAAAGTACTTCGTCACCGGATTGCAATAGTTTGATGACAGCATCCATAGCGGCCAAACCGCTGCTATAACAGATACCGTATTTACCACCTTCAAGTGCTGCAAGACTTGCCTGGAGAGCATCTCTTGTCGGATTTTGAGTGCGTGCATATTCATAGCCCTTATGCTTGCCGGGAGCCTCCTGGACATAGGTTGAAGTCTGATAGATTGGGGTCATAATGGCCCCGGATACAGGATCCGGTTCTACACCGGCATGGACGGCTTTGGTGCCAAAGCCCTGATTTTCAGATATGTTCATATGTAATTGACAAATTGGGCGGTAAAGGTAGGAGTTCCTGTGCGGTTAACCGAAAGGCCTTACTAGGGTAATCTAAAATCTGGTAAAGGGTAATCAGATCCTGTACTAGATGATCTCAACACATTAGAAGCACTTAAATGAATCAAAATCCGCGTCATGCGTCTGGGATCCGGCATCGTACATCCGGCATTCAACATCTATCTTATGGACCTCTTCAACGCATCCTGCATCGCTATTTTAAATGAATCATTCAGGATGATCTTCTTTCATAAGTCGAGCTCAATCCTACTTTCCTTTGATTCGAAATTCGTCGGAGATATCATTCTCATTTATTGCTTTATCACCCTTGTGAAGATATTCGTGTAATGGTTTCGGATTATTAAAAAATAGATTCCCGGTCGCAGACGCGCCATAACAAATACTTAATTCAGGCTTAAGCAATTAAACAGTGGGAATGTGGCTGTCTGCGTAGATCGGATTGCTAAGATGGCTAATCAAAATGATGAGGAAGAAAATTGGAATCATCGCGAAATATTTTTTTCGTCTTCTACGAATTCGCCTGGCTCTAACTATATTAATTCTTCCACACCGGATTCTATCCTCTATGGGCTCAACTCATCAACACCGGAGTCGAAAATCCAACGCGAATGATGAGCAAAATCTGACTCGGAGTCAACTGAATGAGATATCAAACAAAAATAAGCCATGTCACAACGCTCTTGGACATGGCTTTTGAATAAAACTGAGGAGACTTGTCTCTTTATTTGAATGTGCTGAGATACTTAAATTAGTTTACTGTAATAATGAAAGTAGCGATAAAGTCAATATTGAATACGGTATCTTTTGCACTCAGATCAAGTGTGTGTACACCTGGGGAAAGTGGCTTAAGAACGAGGAAATATCCGTCAGTCATCAATTGGAGTTCTCCTTCCGGAAAACAAAATAGGGTACACTGCTGCAAGTCTGGGTTTTGCGTGAATAAATCACTTCTATACCGATAGTTCTCTACACCCTCAATTTCAACGCCATCTAACTTGACGAAAAAGTCTCCAAGGCCATTCGCGATGTTTACGACAGCATTTCTAAGAAATGTTTCGGCATCTTCTCCTGGAGCTATTTGATAGATATAATGTGGACAAGTCGGTGTAGGATAGATAGCTGCTGCAACGGGCACCAAGATAGACTGGTTCTGCTGCACGGTGATATTGACACTTCCAGTTGTAAGAATGTTTCCGTTCAGAGCTACCAGTAGTGGATCCTGGCCTGGAATCGTTCCGGCCGAAAGCGTGCTCACGTCTTCACAACTTTTTGACAGTAAAGATTTTGACCATGCAAGAACCCAATCCCGAATGGGCTTGTTCAGAACAGTTTCATTTTTCGAATAGATTCTTTCATCCTCGGTCGGCATGGGATCTATGGGATCCTTCTTATCGCAGGAAGGAAGGGACAAAATAAGTGATGCTGCAAGGAACAGGGTCCAGGATTTTCTACTACGGTTCATATTTCAATTTGTTTTGGGAGTAAGCACTCCTGATGAAAAAATATTTTTATAAGGCGAATAGAATGTGTCTTCAATATGCTTTACTTGTAAAGCTCACCTCGTTACCATTTATACCTTCAAGAGCAGTTTCGTTAGCATTTTTATTTTTTTTTAATGGGGTGATGCCACAGGGTGGTCACTTTGTTTTTTAGCCACTCCAGGTTTAAGACGACTCCAACAGAAATGATGAGAAGAACAACCCCAATAATAAATGACATGACCGCAATTATTTCAATACGAATTCTGGTAATGACTACGAATCTACCCGAAACAAGGACACAAAAGGGGACCATTTATTGAATGGCGGTGTTGTGAAATGAATACAGCACGATAATGATCTGGTGGTAAACGTATACACCCGCAGTGCTTATTGGATATCGACCAAAAAGGGCGGATTGGTATATGGATGAATTCCGGTAGAAGATCAGTGTTAATCCATTCTTTATGGTACCTCTATCAACCTTTGGAATAATTAATACACCCCTTTAGGGGATGGGGGTTGAAGCAGGGAAATCAGGGTTATTAGAGGTTCATTTTATATGTTATATCCGAGTCCAGTCGCAGTTTTTCAAAATCAATATAATGAGGGAGTGTTTCAAGCTCCCTATTCAAAGGAATGACATTGTATTTGGGGTTTTCCAGCACCTGGCGCAGCAGCCTTCCAAAGATGCTGGAGCGTGGTAGGGTTGTTGAAATGAAAAGTCAGCGTATTCTGCTTGTATTTTAAAAGTGGGGGGTATGGAATTTCAAAATAGGTGATATCCGAATCTGTAATATTGAGGAGACTTGTCTCTTTATTTGAATGTGCTGAGATACTTAAATTAGTTTACTGTAATAATGAAAGTAGCGATAAAGTCAATATTGAATACGGTATCTTTTGAACTCAGATCTAGTCTGTGTTCTCCGGGGGAAAGTGGCTTAAGAACGAGGAAATATCCGTCAGTCATCAATTGGAGTTCTCCTTCCGGAAAACAAAATAGGGTACACTGCTGCAAGTCTGGGTTTTGCGTGAATAAATCAGTTCTATACCGATATTTCTCTA
>JALYSC010000255.1 GCA_030855005.1 Bacteroidota bacterium
GGCATTGCCGGGAGGATATGATTTTGTGATATCTGAACGAGGTGGTAACCTTTCCATGGGTCAGCGACAATTAATTTCATTTGTCAGGGCACTAGTCTACAACCCGGAAATTCTGATTTTGGACGAGGCGACTTCATCAATTGATACGGAGACAGAAGGGATCATTCAATATGCCATCGAGAAGCTTATTGACAAACGCACCTCTATCATTATTGCTCACCGATTGTCTACCATCCGCCACGCCAACAATATTTTAGTCCTTGAAAAAGGAAAGGTGATAGAATTTGGATCACATGAGGAACTATTGAAGGTGGATTCTGGTAAATACAGAAATCTGTATGATATGCAGTTCCGTTCCAATGCTGTCGCCAGTTGAACGGAGTTACGCAGTCGATAATGAAATCACTGTTATGTAAGATTTTACAGTAGAGGATGTGTGGAGAAAGTTGAGCAGAGCAGCTTTTGGCTACTCACGGTTTAGAGAGTTTAGAAAACGAAATGCTGTGACTACTTCTCGTCTAATAACTTTGGAAGATTTCTTTTTTCTAAACTTTCTCAACCAAGGCAAACGCAGTTGGTGCAACTAAACTTTCACAACACTGTTGCAATGCCCTTAACTTTATCTCACAAAAATCAAATACTAAGCATTAAACAATGAAAGGATTCTCAGTAAAAAGTAATGGAATTTTCGGATTTGTATTCCTGGTATTGCTACTCGTAGGTTTGTTTTTTATTGCCCGCGGCATATTCACACTGCTCTCCTACGCGGCTCCGGTATTGATTGTCGGAGCACTGATCATTAATTACAAGACGGTAGTGAATTACCTGAAGTTTATGCTGTCGCTTCTCAAGCGGAATGCACTAACGGGCATCATCGCGATAATTCTCAGTGTCATTGGATTCCCTATCCTGGCAGGTATACTCTTTGGAAAATCCATCCTGGATCGTAAAGTGCGTAAACTGCAGGAAGCCCATCGGACTGCTAAAGAAGGTGAGTTGGTGGAATATGAGGAAGTAATCAAGAAAAGACCGGATGATGATTTTGAGCTTCGTCCGCTGGAGAAGGAAGCTCCACCCAGGAAGGACAATCGCTATGAAGATTTGTTTTAAGGCACAAGTGCTTATCTTCTCGCGGTGATTGCACTTATCATTGCCGCGCTGTTTGCCTGCTGTTACTTTACAATTCAATTATTCTATTTGCTGCAATGGCAAAGAGTGCCGGTAGTTGTGCAGTCACGTTCATTCGTTCCTGAACTAAAATTTTCAATCGTTGTCGTTGCTCATAACGAAGAAAACTCGATCGTAAACTGCATCGAAAGTCTTCTCCAACAGCATTATCCCTCTACCTTATTTGAAATCATAATAATCAATGACCGGTCATCTGATCAGACTGTTCACGAGATTTTAAGTCGACCTTCCTCACAAATTAAACTCCTTCATCTCCAGGATCATCCTTCATTTATTCATCCCCCAGCTTACAAAAAATCAGGAATCGAATTAGCAGTTCATCATGCACAAAATGATTGGATTATCACAACAGATGCCGATTGTATTCATCATCCGGAATGGCTTCGCACCATTTCAATTTACGTTTCAGAGAATCAAATTGTATTTGCAACCGCTCCTGTTTTGCTGCAGGGAAATAGTTCTTTACTGCATAAGATGCAGGTTATGGAAAATATAACCCTGATGTTAATCACCGCTTCAGGAATACGTTCTGGGCTGCATGACATGGCGAATGGCGCCAACATGTGTTTTTCCAAAAAAATGTTTGAACAAATCCGTGGCTACCAGGGCAATTATCAATTTGCTTCAGGTGATGATATGTTTTTGATTGAAAAAATGCGATTAGCTGCGCCGGATCAAATTGGATTTATCAAAGCACTTTCAGCGATTGTCACGACGTCTCCAAAATCAACCTGGAAAGGGCTAATACAACAGCGTATTCGCTGGGCTGGTAAAAATGCAGGATTACAAAACAAAACAATTCAACGCATCTGGTTATTCGTCGTGACCTACCATTTACTTATGGTATTGTTTTTGATTCTACCTTTAGCGACATCCATTTCATTCATTTCATTTGTAATCATGCTTGTTGTGAAATGGGGGATCGATGGTTTAATCGTATTCCATGTTGCACGTTTTTTTGGGTTGCGATTTACCATACCTGAATTTATAAAGTTGCAATGCGTGTACACCTATTATTTACTGCTGTTGGGCGTGAATATCATGTTAAAAAGAAAGGACGATTGGGCGCTATGAGAATCTAACTATAATCTACAGGATAAGGGTATTTTTGCGGGCGTTTTATTTACCTAAAAATCTATTCATGAGTTTACTTGTCGTTGGAAGCGTGGCCTTTGATGATATCGAGACACCATTTGGCCGGGCCGAAAAAATTGTAGGCGGAGCAGGAACCTATATTGCCTGGGCAGCTTCTTATTTTACAGAAAATATCCGCATGGTTTCAATCGTCGGAGAAGATTTTCCTCCAGCGGAGTTGGCAGCCTTACAACAGCGAGGCGTTGATACTTCAGGTATTAAAATCGTGGAAGGTGGTAAATCATTTTTTTGGGCGGGTAAATATCACCTCAATCTCAATGCACGAGATACACTCGTAACTGACCTAAACGTGCTGGCTGATTTTGATCCTGTGCTGCCACCACATTACCGTGATAGTGAATTTGTGATGCTTGGCAACCTCACTCCATCTATTCAACTGAGTGTAATCCGCCAGATGTCACCAAGGCCAAAAGTCATTGCCCTGGATACCATGAATTACTGGATGGAAAGCGCCATGGATGAATTACTGGAAGTACTTGCTGAAATTGATTTGTTAATTATCAATGAGGAAGAAGCGAGACAATTATCCGGCCAATATAGCCTGATGAGGGCAAGTGAGATCATACGTAAGATGGGCCCTAAATACCTCGTGATCAAAAAAGGTGAACATGGTGCTTTGCTTTTCGTTGATGACCTATTGTTTTTTAGTCCTGCATTGCTTTTAACTGAAGTACAAGATCCGACTGGTGCCGGAGATACTTTTGCCGGTGGATTGATGGGTTATCTTGCAGGTCATGATGAGCTCAATTTTGAAGTCCTCAAACAGGCCATCATTTGCGGATCAGCAATGGCGTCATTTTGCGTTGAAAAATTTGGAACGGAAGCGTTAAGAAATATCAGCCCGACTGCCCTGGTGGAGCGCATGGAAAGGTTCTCTATGATGATGCAATTCCAGGTACCCGGATTGCGCAGAGCCTTTATTTAAATGTAGCGGTTGAATTGATCTGGTACACCCAGATTAACAGGATGATAATCAGGAGGAAGAAGAGAACAAATCTCAGAAAACAACTTCCTTTGCGACCGTAATTTTGGCTTTCCATGATATCTTTTGAACTAAAATCGCGGCCAAGATAGCCAATATTCGATATTCTCAAAACTTAAAGACAAAGGGGTATACAATCAATATTGCATACCCCTTTGTAGGCTTAGGATCGATGTCTTGACGACCTTAATTCTTTATTGCTTTGGAAAAATCAGGTTTGATACCCATATTCTCCCATACAAAAGAATACATATCTGTCTGAAGTTCAATCTGCTGCGCAGTTGATACTGATCCATGACCAGCTTTTGTCTGAATTCGTATCAATACCGGTGCCGGCCCAGCCTGAGCCTCCTGGAGTCTGGCGGCAAATTTGAAAGAATGGGCAGGAACTACCCTGTCATCATGATCTGCAGTAGTAATAAAAGTCGCAGGATAAATGGTGCTATCCTTCAGAGCGTGAACCGGGCTGTAGGTTTTCAGATATTCAAACATTTCCTTTGAATCCTCTGCTGTTCCATAATCTGCGGACCATCCTGCACCTGCAGTGAATGTGTGATATCTCAACATATCCATAACCCCAACAGCGGGAATAGCAACCTTCATCAGATCTGGTCTTTGAGTCATAGTAGCTCCCACCAGAAGGCCACCATTAGAGCCACCATAAATAGCGAGGTAATCTGGAGATGTATATTTTTGATCGATCAGGTATTCAGCCGCCCCAATGAAATCGTCAAATACATTTTGCTTTTTCATTTTCGTGCCGGCTTCATGCCACTTCTCTCCATATTCTCCACCACCACGCAGATTGGGCTGAGCATAAATTCCTCCCTGCTCTAACCATGCTACACGCATCGCACTAAAGCCAGGAGTCAGGTTTACATTAAAGCCTCCATAAGCATAGAGCATGGTAGGATTAGTACCATCCATTTTCAATCCCTTTTTATGTACAATAAACATTGGGATCTTGGTGCCATCCTTACTTGTGTAAAATATTTGTTTTGTCTCATATTGCTCCGGATCAAATTCAACCTTGGGCTGAATATGCAATGTTGATTTTCCGGAAGCTATATCATAATGATATACTGACGATGGATAAGTGAATGAGGTAAAAGAATAATACAAATCCTTGTCTTCTTTACGAGCTCCAAATCCTGCGACAGTACCGATACCAGGTAATTCAATGTCGCGTTCAAGTTTACCTGAAAAATCAAATTGTTTGACAGCAGACTTTGCATCAATAAGATAAGAAGCAAAGATCTTACCTCCACCCGATCCTGCACTTAGTACATTCTCAGTTTCAGGTATAATATCTTTCCAATTAGCTTTTATTGGGTTGTTGATATCAACTGAAAATACACGATAGTTAGGTGCATCAATATTAGTCGAGAACAAAAATGTGGTGCCTTCGTGATCGACATAATTGATTTCAGTAAAATAATCATCACTGATACGAATCAGCGGGCTATTGGCTTTCGTAAGGTCTTTGATATAAAGTTGGTTGCCACTTGTATTTTCTGCTGCTGAAATAATCAGGTATTTTTGATCTTCTGTAACACCTCCACCTATGTAGCGATTAGGTTGTGCAGGGCCTCCGAACACAAGTACATCAGTTGATTGCGGTGTGTGTAGTTTGTGATAATACAACTTGTGATGTTGAGTTTTTCCGGAAAGCTGACTTCCATCTTTCGGATTGTCATAGCTGCTGTAATAGAAGCCATCATTTCCGTACCATGAAAGACCGCTAAACTTCACATTGATCAGCGTGTCTTCGATGATCGTTTTTTTGATTGCATCCATGACAATTACTTTGCGCCAATCGGATCCTCCTTCAGTTACCTGATGAGCAGAGAGCGTACCATCTTCAGTAAATGATATGCCACTCAATCCTATAGTGCCATCGGATGAAAAACCATTTGGATCCAGGTACAATTCTGGTTCGGCATCTTTCTGATCCTTTGGACGACGGAAGAGTACGC
>JALYSC010000256.1:0-4401 GCA_030855005.1 Bacteroidota bacterium
CGTCTACACCATCCAGTGATACAGGGAAAAAATAACGTGGCTTCAACGGCTTATTATCCGGTGAATATTCTGCCGGTTTATTATCTGGTCCAGCATAGATCCTGAACATGGAAAAATCGCCTGTATGCCTCGGCCATACCCAGTTATCGGTATCTGCACCAAATTTGCCTATCGATTCCGGTGGGGAGCCAACATAACGCACATCGTTGTATGTTTCTGTAATAAAAATGTAATAGTCATTTCCTTCGAAAAATGGTTTGATTGAGGCATCCTGCCAATGTTCCTTTTCGACAGAAGAAATCATCTTTGCGCTGTTAGCTTCAATAATCGATTGTCTTTCTTTAGGAGTTATTCCTTCTTTTAGACCATTGGTCACTTTGGAAGTGACATCTTCAATGCGCACTATGAAAGTTGCAAACAAACCAGGATTCGGTAATTCCTCGTCCCGACGTTTCGCCCAATAACCATCTGTCAGATAGTTTTTCTCGAGCGTTGAACGCTGCTGTATGACATCATATCCACAGTGATGATTAGTCAATATTAATCCCTGATCAGAGATCACTTCAGCGGTACAGAATCCACCAAAATGGACGACTGCGTCTTTGAGGCTGCCTTGATTAACGCTGTAAATATCTTCGGCACTCATCTTCATACCCATTGATTTCATTTCACCTTCATTCAGTGCCTTCAATAAAAATGGTAACCACATCCCTTCTCCGGCAAAGGAAAATGTATGCAGCAAAACAAGCAGGAAGAGAGCTATAAGACGAGTCATCTGGTGTGTTTTTAAATTGAGGATAATGATTAATGACGTAGCGGCAAGATATTAAAAAGGTGCTCTTTCGGTCAAGACTTTCCGATATTACAGCCTTTAATTTCGATTAATAACCTCAAGAATGACCAAAGGTTTCCATTCATTTTCGTTTGAACATTTTGGAGCGTTGGCTATTCTGGTATTGCTCACTTTCGGGGCCATCTATTTCGGTCGCAGGGGAGGGGATATAACGAAAGGCCGGATAGGTTTTGGTATAGCTATGGCGTCTTTCGGTGTGCTTTGGATTGATCTGATCTACAGGTTGATTTCGGACACCTTGAGGATATCAGATGACCTTCCCTTATTTCTATGCGATCTTGTAGCCTGCCTGTTACCGTTCTTTATATATAAACGCAACCGAACATGGATGGGTGTTCTTTATTTTTGGTCAATTGCGGGAACGGCCCAGGCTTTATTGACTCCTGATTTAAAAGAAGGATTCCCATCCTTTGAATACCTGAGATACTTTATAATGCATGGTTGCATAGTAGCAGCAGTCATTTATTATGTTGTCGTTTGGAGATTGCGAATGGACTGGATAGATTTTTTAAGGGCTATCGTGTATGTACAGGTTTATCTAATCTGTATTCACCTTTTCAATTTGGTAATTGGCACGAACTACAGTTACACCCTTGCGAAGCCAGCCGGACCTACAGCACTTGATCTGATGGGGGAGTGGCCCGTTTATATTCTCACTGCAGAGTTGCTGATGGTTGTTTTATTTTTGCTCCTTATGCTGCCTTTTCTCAAATCGAGGGCAAGGGGTTAATATAGCTGATAACTCCTTTTCATTCAGACTTAGCCGAGGGCTTATCCTATATTTGTGAAAGAATTGAAGACTAACCTCATGGAGGACTTGAAAAAGGCTGTATTTCCCGGTTCCTTTGACCCAATCACTACTGGTCATGTAGATATTGTTCGCAGAGCTTTACCTCTGTTTGACCAGATTATCATTGGGATTGGGGTGAACTCGCAAAAACAGACATTATTTGATTTGGATCAGCGTAAAGCCTGGATAGAGAAAGTATTTGAAGACGAACCTAAAATCGTGGTAGATACATTCGAAGGGCTTACTGTCAATTTTTGCAAGAAAATTAACGCACGCTTTTTGATCCGTGGCATTCGCAGTGCCGCTGATTTTGATTATGAAAAAACGATCAGTCAATTAAACCATATTATTGGAGACGACCTTGAAACTGTGTTTTTAGTGAGTAGTCCGGAATTCTCTTTCATCAGTTCCACGATCGTAAGAGAGATAATAAAAGGTAAAGGTGATGCAAGTCCATTCCTTCCTCCAGGAATTCAATTCTAAGACCATTTTTCATTTTAAAATTCTAATTCTGTTTTATATGTCTAACGCTGAATTTAAACTACCTGCCATTGCTAACGAGCCTGTTCTGTCCTATGTGAAAGGTTCTGCAGAGCGGATCAAACTGGTGGAGACGATGAAGAAAATGAAATCGGAAGTGGTGGACATTCCAATGTACATCGGCGGTAAAGAAGTGAGTTCAACGCAGAAAATTGATATACATCCACCTCACGAATTGAAACATTTGTTGGGAAGATATAATAAAGGAAATGCAACTCATGTCAAGCAGGCTATACAGGCTGCATTGAAAGCAAAACTGAATTGGGAGAGTATGGCATGGCAGGATAGGGCTGCTATTTTTTTAAGGGCTGCTGATCTCTTATCAGGACCTTATCGTGCGAGGATGAATGCTGCCACCATGCTTGGACAAAGCAAGAATGTTTATCAGGCAGAGATTGATGCGGTCGCTGAGTTTTGTGATTTTCTGCGATTCAATGTTCAATTTATGATTGATATATACCAGCAGCAACCCATAAGTGCGCCATTGATTTGGAATCGAATGGAATACAGAGCATTGGAAGGTTTTGTATTTGCATTGACACCTTTCAATTTTACTTCGATCGCAGGGAATCTGCCTTGTGCTCCTGCATTAATGGGAAATACTGTTGTATGGAAACCTGCAGAAACGCAAATCTATTCTGCCCGAATCATAATGGAAATTTTGATGGAAGCAGGATTACCTGATGGAGTAATTAATCTGATGTATGTAGAAGGAAGCGTGGCGGGTGAAGTAATCTTTCAACATCCTGATTTCGCAGGCTTGCATTTTACCGGAAGTACGGGAGTGTTTCAACGACTGTGGCAGACTATTGGAAATAATATTGCGAATTATAAATCCTATCCACGTATCGTTGGAGAAACGGGTGGAAAAGACTTTGTATTAGCTCATCCATCAGCAGATGCTGATGCGTTATCAGTAGCATTAGCCCGTGGTGCATTTGAATACCAGGGACAAAAATGTAGTGCTGCAAGTCGAGCTTATATTCCCTCCTCATTATGGCCTGCGGTGAAAAAGAAATTGACTGCAGATTTGGCTTCAATGAAAATGGGTTCACCTGAAAATTTTGAAAACTTTATCAACGCAGTAATTGATGAAAAAGCATTTGATAAAATAACAAGTTTTATAGCCAAAGCAAAAAAAGATAAGGGCGCAAAGATCGTTGCAGGTGGAGGATATGATAAATCAAAGGGTTATTTTATTGAACCTACAGTAATCCAGGTAACTGATCCAATGTATACCACGATGTGTGAGGAATTATTTGGACCTGTGCTCACTATCTATGTCTATGATGATGCGGACTATAAAAAGATTTTAGGAATTGTAGATACTACTTCAGGTTATGCTTTGACAGGAGCTGTTTTTGCAAATGACAGGGCAGCAGTTGCTCTGACAACCGAACGATTAAAACACGCAGCAGGTAATTTTTATATCAATGACAAACCAACCGGAGCCGTTGTAGGTCAACAGCCTTTTGGTGGTGCTCGAGCATCAGGAACTAATGATAAAGCGGGCAGTGTATTAAATCTGTATCGCTGGGTTTCAGCACGTACGATTAAAGAAAATTTTGATCCGCCAAAGGATTACCGGTACCCATTTATGAGTTAATAGTTAATAGTTAATAGTTAAAACTAAAAGATAAAAGATAAAAGATAAAGGGAGCAAAGGATTACAGGAAAATGAACCAGCTATCTAAGTGGGAAGTCTGCGATCAGTTTGGTGAAAAACTCAGTTATGATCTCCCGATTGAGAAGGATGATCATGAGCATTCCTGCAAGTGCTCCTGCGAAGTGTGCTGAATGATCTATACGTCCCTGTTCTTTGCGAGCTTCCCAACTTGAATAGATGAGGTAGATGATACCTGCGATAATCGCAGGTACAGGGACAATAAAAAACAGTCGCAATATAGCCCAGGGTTGGAATATTGGCGATGATGATATTGAGCAGATTCAAGCCTAGGAAAATAATTCTGCCCGGGGTATTTCCAAATAAGGCTCTAACATACGATTCAATATATTCCCCGAAGCTATAGAGGACGAACATATTGACCATTAAATGCATCCAGTCAGCATGTACAAATCCTGATGTGAGCAGTCTGTAGTATTCTTTACCTCTCATCTCACGCGTCGGTGCATGTTTGAGCCTATCAATGAAAAGGTAGTTACTAAAGCCCTGCCAGGAAATGAAACCTGTAAACAGTATAATGATAAGAGTGATGGA
>JALYSC010000256.1:4411-5299 GCA_030855005.1 Bacteroidota bacterium
ATTTAGAGCAACAAGCTAGGTAATTATTCGTGATGATATGATTCACCTTTTAAGATGGTACAGGCACGATAGATCTGTTCGAGAAAAAGGAGTCTGCAAATTTGATGGGGAAGTGTCATTGGAGAAATACTGATTTTTTTATCAGCAAGACCGTAAACGCTTTCATCAAAACCATAAGCGGATCCTATCAGGAATACCAGTCTTTTATGAGACCCCTGTCTCCACTGCTCCAGATTTTTCGCGAACTCTTTCGACGTAAAATCCTCACCGGTTTCATCCAGTATGATGAGTTTCGAAGCACTTGCATCTAACTGCGTCCGGAGCCATTTTGATTCAGCAGATAAGACCTGGGATGCAACACTAGCTTTCGAAACCTGTACAGGTTTGTATTCGAACGGCAAGTACCTTTCTATACGTCGTGCGTAGATCTGTTCACCTTTGGAAACCCATTCATCTGAAGGAGCTCCAAATGCCCACAGATGGACTTTCATATTTATTTATTGGAATACAGCACGAATTCCCACGGAGCCAATTTTATTTCCTGGTTGGTTGGGATATCAGCTTCTTTGCCTGTAAAGACATCATTCAAATCCTTTACCGGAATGACAAGTTGGGTAGTCTGTGGTTTGTCTGACATATTGAATATGCCAACAAAGCGATCACCATCTTTTTCACGCATAAAGGCGTATACTTTATCAGAAACATTGACACGTTTGGAATTGCCTCCATCCTGTCCATTCCATAAAGCATGATTTTTCTTTTTGAGCTGATTTAGTGTTGTGTAAAATGCTTCATACTCATAATGCCCAAATGGGATGGTATCTTTTTCAAAAAAAGCAAGTCGCTTTTTAAGAGGTTCTTCCTGTCCGCTATAGATCAGTGGCATAC
>JALYSC010000257.1 GCA_030855005.1 Bacteroidota bacterium
GCAAAGGGCGACATCAATGGTGATGGCCTGGAAGATTTTTACATCTGCGGAGCTAAAGACCAGGCAGGTGTTCTTTACCAGCAAACAAGAGAGGGAAGATTTATAAAGACCAATAAAGCCCTTTTGCAAAAAGATTCTTTAAGTGAGGATACAGACGCTCTTTTCTTTGATGCAGATGGTGATGGAGACCAGGACCTGATTGTTACAAGTGGAAGCAACGAATTCTCAGAATCAAGTCCTCAACTGCGTACCCGATTATATGTCAATGACGGGAAAGGAATATTTACTTCGGCTGCTGATAGAATTCCTTCAGTACATATCAATGCCCAGTGCATCGAAGTGTTGGATATAGACAAGGATAATGATCTGGATATCTTCATTGGAGGTCGACTGGTTGGCGGACAATACCCCTTGCCTGCTTCATCTCATCTATGGATCAATGATGGTGGAAAATTTACTGACAAGACCAAATCGATTGCTCCTTTCCTTGAAAAACTCGGACTTGTCACTGATGCCATTCAACAGGACATGGAAGGTGATGGTGACATTGATTTGCTCATTGTTGGAGAATGGATGAAACCGACATGGCTTATTAATGGTGGGTCGCAAGGGTGGTCTTCATCAACGATAGATGTTGCAGGAACCGGCTTGTGGTGGACGATTGAAAGATCAGATATTGATACGGACGGAGATATGGATTTTCTGCTGGGTAATCTTGGATGGAATAATAAGTTTGGCGGATCACAGGGCACTAAACTCGAAGTATATGCAAATGACTTTGATCACAACGGTGATTATGATGTTGTACTCGCTTCGACCAAGGAGGATAAATTATTACCGGTCAGAGGCAGAGAATGTTCGTCACAGGAGATGCCATTTATCCTCGATAAATTTCCCAGCTATGAAAGCTATGCAAGTGCAGAACTTAATCAAATTCTAAATGCTGATCAGTTAAAAAGCAGTCAGCATGGAAAATTGTCTACCATGAATAGCGTGTTGCTGATCAATGAAGGAAGTGGTACTTATAAAGTGAAGGATCTTCCGGCTGTCTGTCAAAACGGTCCAGTGAAAGCATTTTATGCAGATGACTTTAATGGTGATGGCATGCAGGATTTTATGTATGCCGGCAATCACTTTCCTACCGAAGTAGAGACAGCCCGTTATGATGCTCTGTATCCGGGTATTTGTCTTGGTGATGGCAAGGGTGGATTTCAGTGTGAGAATATTTTTGTTCAACATCAATTACGCATAGATGATATCAGGGATATTCAAAAGATAAAAGGAGCTGATGGAAAATCTTATTACATGCTTAGTAATAACAATGGACCTTTGAGAATATACTCTATTGATAGTATCACCCAACCTGCACAATGACCTATGCCTGATTCTAGGTTGCCAGCAATTAAAAATGAAATAACAATCGCCCGATTGCGTGATATTGTGAACACTCTCCCTGCACGGTTGGATGAAGTTATTAGGCCAAATAAAATATTGGACCTCGATCAATTGTACTAAAATAAAGGGGATTCATGTTGAATTAAGCTCAAAACCGGTAAAATAAGGAGGTGAAGCCAATGAAAAAACCCGACATTTTTTAAAAAATTTTTACACTAAAAATGGGATGTTTTAGAAGTTATAGTCTTAATATTAAAATATTTATGTATTATATAAATTATTAATACAGAAGTATATTCACAATATATTACACCAAACATTATTTGGAACATAAGAATACTCTTACATCCACCTTGCAATCCAACAGCCTATATTTTTTGTCCTATGCCCTCCCGAAGCATTTCTAAAAGACATGACGGGATATCCGCACCACGATTTGCTCTATTCTCTTCGCCCTATGCTCTTCGTCTTATGCTCTCTGCCCTCCCAAAGCATTTCTAACGGAAAGCGGGATCTCCGCTGCACTACGATATGCTCTGTGCTCTTCGCCTTATGCTCTCTCTGTCATATAATTCAACCCATTACGCATCACATAAATTAATATGTGTTATCCCTCTTTACCCATTTCTATTGACTCTGGAGGCATCTTACCCTCTCCAATTATCTGTATTATAGATTCTTAGCCAAAAATCCCATATATTTGCAGTCTTGTATGTTATTCCTATACAATCGTGTGGTGAGCTCTTCTTGCTCACATGCCATTCAGGCTTAACGTAAGGCGGGTAAAGTATCGTGAATTAGCAGATAGCCTTACCACATTTTTTAATCTAATTTTTATACTAGTGTCATTTAACAACCTAAAGCTCATTGAGCCTTTGCTCAAAGCATTACACCATGAGGGATATACCATCCCAACCCCAATTCAACAACAAGCCATTCCTTCCATTCTAGAAGGACGCGACTTAAAAGGATGCGCCCAGACCGGGACCGGCAAAACAGCCGCCTTCGCCATCCCATTGTTGCAGTTGATCCACCAGGATGTGGAAAAAAACCCAAAAGCCCCAGTCAAAATCAAGGCGTTAATCTTAACTCCTACACGCGAACTTGCCATCCAGATTGAAGAAAGTTTCAAAGCCTATGGACGCTACCTCGACTTACGTCATCTCGTCGTTTTCGGTGGTGTCTCACAGGTAAGCCAGGTAAACAACCTGCGTAGAGGAATTGATATCCTCGTCGCTACACCAGGTCGATTACTCGATCTTATGCAACAAGGTCATGTCTCTTTGCGTGATGTGAAATTTTTCGTACTGGATGAAGCTGACCGTATGCTCGACATGGGATTCGTCCATGATGTCAAACGTATTATCGCAAAATTACCGGTCGAAAGACAAACACTATTTTTCTCTGCAACTATGCCACATGAAATTACAATGTTGGCAAAAAGCATTTTAAAGAATCCTTTAACTGTCGAAGTCACTCCGGTTTCTTCTACAGCAGAGACAATTCAGCAATCATTGTACTTCACTGAAAAGAAAGACAAGAATGCATTGTTGAAACACCTGTTGGCTGACAAGTCAATTGAGACAGCTTTAGTCTTCACACGTACAAAACGCGGTGCAGATAAATTGTGCAAATTTCTCACTGCCAACAGTATCAGATCTGAAGCTATACACGGCAACAAATCACAAGGCGCCCGTCAAAGTGCACTGCGTAATTTTAAAAATAAGAATACACGTGTTCTTGTCGCAACTGACATTGCTGCACGTGGTATCGATATTGATGATCTTACACACGTAGTCAATTTTGATTTGCCTCATGTTCCTGAGACGTATGTGCACCGTATCGGTCGTACAGGCAGAGCTGGAGCAAGTGGTAAAGCAATTGCTTTCTGCGATTTTGAAGAAAGAGCATTACTCAAGGATATTCAGAAATTAATACAAAGGATCATTCCTGTTGTAGAAGAACATCCTTACGCGATGAATATGAATCTTCCTGATCTGGAACCACAGCAGCGCGCTCAAATGAGCCGCAAACCTGCCGGTAGCGGAAGACGCACAAGCAATCGCTCAATGTTCAGACCCGCATCTGCGAGATAGAAAATGTTTGAAGTGAAACTCGAATATCATTCAAGCCTTTGCCTCGAATAAAATAACCCGAATTAATTGAAAATGCCACTGGTGAAAACCGGTGGCTTTTTATTTACTCCGATCTTATTATTCCTCCTCGTCCAGAATGTTATTTGTGATACTGCTGTCCAGGTTTCGCTCATAAGCATCCGAACTTTGATCATGTCCCTCAGCTTCAGGATCATGGGTCTGCGTACGTTGGTAAGCATCAGAAGAAATTGGCTGATCCGGAGTGGATGGATCATGCGTTTCATTCCGCTTGTAAGCATCCGATGATTCAGGTTGATCAGAAGTCGAAGGATCATTGGTTTGATTACGACGATATGCATCTGATTTCAACTTTTCATCTTCCGACTCCTGATGAATGGATATATTTTGTGGGGCACTTTTTTTAGGATTTTCCATCGTAAAATAGATTTATGTTGTTAGATACTCAACATTCCGGGGAGTAGAAAAGTTGCTACTATCTCCATCACTATTCCTGCTTTGAGCCTTTGCAAAAAGGATTAGTTTTACATCAATAAGACACATTGGCTACTGACGACTTCTATATGCGAACTAAATTTTCCTTAACCGTATTATTCACCTGGACAGCACTTGCACTATTTGGTCAATTGACAATTAACGTCACGTCTATTCCGGTAACTACTCCACCAGGCGCTCAAATCTATTTTGCAGGTAATGCCAATAACTGGAATCCTGGTCAGCAAGCTTACCAATTGACAGATAATGGCAATGGTAGTTATACCTTTACTTTTTCACCTGCCGCCGGCACAGTTGAATACAAATTTACTCGCGGGTCATGGGAGACCGTAGAGGGAAATGCAAACGGAGGCTTCATTCCTAATCGTACTATCTCTTACAATGGAAGCGCGCAAAATGTAAATGTTACAATCGCAGGATGGGAAGGAGAAGGAACACATTCAGCATCTGATAACGTAAGTATCCTTGATGAAGATTTTTTTATTCCACAACTAAACCGCAATCGGAGAATATGGATTTATTTACCTCCCGATTATAATTCCACTTCCAAAAGATATCCGGTGCTCTACATGCACGATGGACAAAATTTATTTGATACTTACTACAGTTTCGCCGGAGAATGGAAAGTTGATGAATCACTCAATGCACTTTTCAACCAGGGTGATTATGGCGCTATCGTGGTTGGTATCGATAATGGTGGAGGACAACGTATAAACGAATATAGCAACTGGAATAATCCAAATTATGGTGGAGGTCAGGGAGAATTGTACAGTGCATTTTTAGCAGAAACGTTGAAGCCACACATTGATGCTAACTATAGAACTTTATCTGCAAAAGCCTACACCGGTATTGTAGGAAGTTCGATGGGCGGATTGATTTCACTATCAACTGCAATTGAATATCCTGATGTATTTGGAAAGGTAGGCATCTTCTCACCCGCACTTTGGTTTTCAGATTCCTGCTACACGCAAGTTGCGACGGAAGGAGTAGATCCCGACTTGAAGATATATTTTATTGGAGGTGATACAGAAAGTCAATCCATGGTACCGGATATGGTAGCAATGCGAGACACTTTGATTTCTGCTGGCTTGGAAAGCACTCAAGTCGGACTTGAACATGATGCTGACGGAGCTCACATGGAATGGTATTGGGCACGCGAATTTCCGCATGTCTATCAGTGGCTCTTTGATGATTTGATCCTCGACACCAAAGATCCTAAGATCACAGACTGCTTTACTTATCCAAATCCTGCCGATCAATACCTGAAGATCCAGGGAGGTCTTCGTGACTTCGA
>JALYSC010000258.1 GCA_030855005.1 Bacteroidota bacterium
GGTATGTCCTTTCAATAAAGTATTCACTGGTATTGAATGAGTTTCATATCCCAGGAAATGAACCACTACCTGCCCGGTGGTATCATGAGTAAATAATGTAAATCGTCCTTCCTCGTCAGAAAACGTACCGGCATTTGTTGCTGACAGGCTTACGGCAGCATACCGAAGCGGTGCACCATTTTCATCAGTGATAGTACCATTTAGTGGAATCCCAACTGAGACGCTGGGTGACTCTCGACGAAGTAGAATTTTATTACCGTCTACAACACGGTATGTAATGTTCGTTGACCGTAACAACTCTTGTAGCAATTGTTCAATGTTGGTATAGTTGTCCTGATTTTTCAGCGAATCCAGTGCATAGATCAATTCAGGGGCTAATGCAATATCCACTTTATACTGAGTGGAAATACGATTGATGAAAGAATCAAAAGATGGAGACTGCCCCCACAACGAATGAGTCAATATGAAAATGAAACCAAGTATGCAGATATGCTTATACTTCATGGATCACTTTGATATGATCACTTTGTTTCCATTCACTTGTGCAGTAAGGTGGAGCGGCCAAGTGATGAGGTCAAGTGCCTGGGTGAGATCCCCTTTTTCAAATAAGCCGGTGTATTTAGTTGCTTCAATTCCGTCTTTAAGTGCTACCGTTATTCCAAACTGTCGTTCGAGTTCTTTTATAACAACAGACATAGGTTGATTTTCAAAAGTAAATTTCCCATTCATCCACGAAGGTCCATCTGTGACAGCAAATGATTGTTTTTGTAATTGATTATTTGCAATAACGACTTTTTCGCCTGGTGTTATTTCCGTTACATCCGCATCTGTGTGTTGTACCCGAACCTTTCCTGTATAACAACTTACTTCAAATCTCTCCGGCCATGCAATCACATTGAAACTTGTGCCCAGGACAGTGATTGTACCATGATCAGTTATGACAGTGAATGTAGTTCCCGGCTGAACTTCAAAATACCCTTCACCGTAAAGCTTGATATTTCTTTTATCTGAAAAATTGTTTTTATACCGAACGTTTGATCCTGCATTAATCACCACCTGGCTGGACTCAGGTAATTGAATTGATTGTTGCTGACCCTGGAAGGCTACGATTTGCTGGGCTTTATTGGTATTTATCCAGATAACCAATGCCAGCGCTGCAGCGGCGGTTAAAACCCACTTCATCAGAGGGATTATTTTGGATTGTCTGCCCGGGATAGGTAGTGTAGTAGAATTAATCCGGTCCCACAGAACAGCTTTCTCCTGTAATGACAAACCATTTATTTTCTGTGCTGATAAGGACCGGACGATTTGAGTGGCTTCCTCAATTTTCCCTTTATGATCCGGGTTGTTTTGCTGCCAGATACTCCAGGCCTGGTGACCCTCCTGTTTTAATACCCAATGAATGAAGGCATCCTCTCCGGCAAGTTCCGGTGCAGACATGTTTATGTATTTATCCTCCATCCATCATGTTTTATCAGTCTAAAAATAATTCATCAAGCAACACATCGCGGTTGGTTTTGGAATACACCACTCTGCAGTTTCCTGTTCCGCTTGACATAATGCTTTCACAGTTTCCGCGTCCATCGGCACCATCATTATGCTCTTTTCCCAACACACAGTGACCGAGTTCATGGAACACAAGAAACTCACGTTGCAGATCCGATGCTGTCTTCCAGTAGTCTTCATCGACCACGATATTGTGAGCGTTGTTTTGATTCCAGGAGCACTGTCCTATTACATTCGGTTCCTTAATTTCGTCTATGCGTGCACTAACCTGGTAGGTTTCATCTTCTACCTCACGTCCCCGCACAGCTGCCTCGTCTATAAATCTTTCAAAGTAATCCTGTAGCGGCGTTTCCACTACATAAGAAATTGCTGCATCAGGCTCACATCCATAGATTGTCAAAATCACAATCACCGAAAGTGCATATCCTGTTTGTTTAAAACCTGCAAGAAACCTTTCTTGTTGGCTGAGCTTCCATTTTGAATTTGCAATTTTTCCTTTATTCAGCATTCTTCTTTAACGATCATTTCCTTACATATTGTAAGAGAGATTGCCATTCCTTTTGTACTCACAGCGACATTAATAGTATGATAACAGTTAGCAGCATTTCCTTACGAAGCACAGTAAGAGCACGGGTGACCAGGTTGCGGGCTGACTGGTAATTTAGATCCATGATTCTGCCGATCTCCTCGTACTCCAGTTCCTGGAAGTATTTCATATGGATGATCTCCCGTTGCCTTTCACTCAGCCTGGACATGGCTTTCTCCAATTTGGCTTGCTCTGCATTTTCATCCTCCAAGCGCACCCAATGCGCATCATGGGGTTCGGTGCTGATGTTAAGTTCATCAAAGGATTCTTTTGCTTCCGTCAGGGTTTCGATGCGTGAGCCCTTATCAAATAACTTTCGTCGCAGGGATACCAGCAGGTATGCTTTTACAGAATCCGGCATGGCCAATCGTTCACGACCCTGCCAGATTGTAATAAAAAGGTCATGGATGCTGTTTTTGACTTTATCCGCATCACCGCAGAGGACTATCCCATATTGATAAAGTCCGTCGATGTGCTCCTTGTACAAATATTCAAGTGCCCGGGTTTCTCCGGTCCTTAGTAATTCCCACTGGTTAGCTTCTTCGGTCAATGAATATCCTGTTAAAATCGAACAGATGGAAAGATCAGATTATTTGCGATCCGTTTGGAGCAGTTGCAAGATCAACAAAATACATGGCCATCTCTCCTTTACCCTTCACATTAATAAGACCCCGAGGTGTAAATATCATACCCGGATTGTCCTTTATTAATTCGTACGTTGCCGCTGATATATTGACCCTCGCCGTCTCACCATTACTTTCCATCCGGCTGGCAATATTAACAGTATCGCCCCAAAGATCGTATTGAAATTTTTTCACGCCGACGATACCTGCCACCACCGGACCGGTGTGTATACCCAGTCGCATTTCAAACGCCGGCAGTTGCTGTGCTGTTCGGTTCTTCTTACGGTTCACTACAAATTGCTGCATTTCGATGGCAGCATGGACAACGTCCGCAGGTGTGGCTGTATTGGTATCCGGCACAGATCCGGCTGCCATATAAGAGTCTCCGATGGTTTTTATTTTCTCAATCCCATATTTAGTTGTGATTTCATCAAACACTTTGAAACAAGCATTGATCTCATCAAGAAGATCAGTAGGATTAAGTATGCCGGACACATCTGTAAAATCTTTAAAATCAGAAAATAGGATGGTCGCCTCATCATACAGTTTGGCAGCGGCTGTACCGGTGGTTTTCAGTTCTTCCGCAACAGACGCAGGAAGTATATTCAATAGTAACACATCCGATTTATCCTTTTCTGCTCTGATAGCTACTCTTGATTTGTGCACATATTGAAGACGGCTTAGTAAGGCTATGGCAACAATTAATATGCCAAGACCGATAAACATAAACCGGTTGCGTGTATTGGTGACACGTTCATTAGTGAGTGATACATCAAGGTTTTCTATTTCTAGTTGCTGGATTTGTCTGGCCTTTTTTTCAGCTTCATATTTTTCCAGCGTTTCAGTTACCGCTTTGACACGTTCATCATCCATGAAGATTTCATACTGTTTTACGTAGTCTCTCAAATATTCATATGCCTTGGGAAAATTATTTTGTCTGGCTGCTAAATCGGCTTGAGTAAATAGAATGTCTGATAATACATTATTATTTTTTTGAGCCGTTGCGACTTCCTGGAGGGAGTCCAGGGTCAAATGAGCCTGGATAAAGTTTCCACGTTCTATATCGAGGTTGGCAAGGTTGATTTGAAGGGACATGAAGTTTTCAATATCATCCTGTTGGCGCGCATTTTTTGAAGCCAGTGTAAAAAAATAATACGCTGAGTCAAGTTCACCGATCATTCCTTTAATACTTCCAAGGTTGATCAATGATTTTTGAATAAAATCATTCGAGTTAGCCTCAAGTGAACTACGATATGCTTCATGAAAAGCAAGCAGGGATCCTTCTATATCAGAATCGATTTTTGTTGCCCTGGCAATACCAACATTATTTAAAATTGCTAGCCTTGGCACTTTGTCCTTCCACTTGTAATTCCATATACGTTCGACTATGCGGCCGATGGAGTCTATGCGTTCA
Source organism: Bacteroidota bacterium (assembly GCA_030855005.1). Lineage (GTDB taxonomy): Bacteria > Bacteroidota > Bacteroidia > Chitinophagales > Saprospiraceae > Opimibacter. The sequence continues at coordinate 4,130 of JALYSC010000258.1, forward strand.
TATTCAGCAAGATTGATATAGACATTTGTCAGATTTGCATAAATCGAAATGAGAATTGTGCTATCACAGGTAGTGATAAAATTCTTATTTGCCCACATCAATTGTTGAATAGCACTATCTGGTAGCTCAATTGCAGCAAGTTGCGCTCCCTGTAAAACACGACTTAAGACCTGTCGGCATTTATCACCTGTACTAAGATTAAAGGCAGAATCTGCTAATGTCGATTTCCGCTCAGGCGGAATCTTTGGATCATTCCTAATAAGATGAAACAGGCTGTCCACAGTTTTAGACTCATTCGTTTCTCTTTGGGCTAACAAACAAAATGGGCAATACAATAAAATTAAAAGGATGTATAAAAACACATCACGCTTCATAACTTCAAGATCTGATAAACCTATATTTAATTCTGTATGTGAATTTAGTATGGCTTGTCATCTCCAACCTTTCCCTTGACAAATACCCATTTACCTGTACTTCCTTTTCCCTTCACTGTGTAGGTTACTGTCCAATCAGCAGACTTCCCGTCAGTGCCACAGTTAACCGTCCAATAGGTTACCGGACTACCAGCAGATGGTGTTTCCGATACATTTAAATTCAAAGTCGTTGATGATGGTTCAGGATCAGGTGTGATGTCGATAATTGTAGCATCGTTGTTGTTTACGATAAATGCCAATACGTTTTCTCCAACCCATCCGCTAAGTGAAATCATCACATCAGGGTCCGGATTACCTTCCTCCTGGATCTTGGGTGGTAGCTGGAATGGTGTAATAGTAAGTTCACGATATTGCGCCTGTGTTAGTTGGGTGACAGAAGAGAGTGCCATCTTTTTTGGTTTTTGGTTTACAATAATTGATCCTTTAAAGATAACAGTACATCTTATCCAATCCCTATCGTGCAGGCAAATGGCTATATATTATTACTTCTAATACGTCCTTGAGGTGACACAAGAAAAAAATTGGATTTATTTGAGTACAGAAAGATGACTGATTAGTCTTATAGCCGAAAGAGAATATTCATCATTAAAAAAAATAATGCCATGTTCAAAAAATTGATTGCACCCCTGGTGGTGATTTTAGCAGTAATGCTGTCGCTATTCTTGGTTAGTTGCCAGAAAGAGGAATCGGCAGCCGATGTTGAAAACTATGTATTAGAATCTGTCTATGAG
>JALYSC010000259.1 GCA_030855005.1 Bacteroidota bacterium
CTATAGATCTCCTGTATCCCCTTCAATTCCTTCTCAAAATTAATATGGAGGTCGATGAGTTTTCCGGTACGGATGTCCATCACCCAACCGTGTACCACAGGGTAACCTGATCGTACAAACTGTTGCTGTACAGCGGCGGTCTTGATCACGTTGATACATTGTTCAGTGACATTGAGTTCGACGAGGCGGTCGAAGCGCTTGTCATCATCGCGGATAGAATGCAATTCTTCACGATGTATACGGAATACATCTCTGATATTACGTAACCACGGATTGAGAATACCCATGTCTTCTTGGGTTAATGCAGCTCTAACACCTCCACAATTATAGTGTCCACAAACAATGATGTGTTTTACTTTGAGATATTTCACAGCGTAATTGATCACAGACATCACATTGAGGTCGATGCTGACAACGAGATTTCCTATGTTACGATGAACAAATATTTCTCCGGGAGATGCACCCATCATGTCTTCAGCAGTGATACGGCTGTCGCTGCACCCGATGTAGAGATAATCCGGATTCTGATCCTGTGCCAGCTTTTCAAAAAATTGCTCATCAAGATCTTTCTTCTGGGCGACCCAGCGCTGATTATTCTCAAATATCTTTTCGTAGGATATCATCTTGGTTTGGTAGTATAACCACCAAGATAGAAATAGAACCAGATAGTAAGCATGTCATATGCTTTCCTGCTATCAAAGGACCTCAAAGAGTACTATATTGTTATGCACTAGTTCGGCAGTATGAAATCCAAAATATTTCAAAAGAAATTACATGAAAATAAATGAAATAGTCCTTACTGTATTACTATAATGTAAAACATCCAGGAGGTGTTTCTGCAGTTGGGCCCAGATTCATAAATTTGATTTCAACATTTCCTGTTGTACTCATCTGTGCATAATCAACCATAATTTTGGACATGGAGGATCCTGGTGATATGTGTACACTGGCGGTCACATCCGCAACAGGGATTGTAGCAATTGTAAAATATTCATCTCCTAAAGAATTCATCGGCAGATAGACCATAACACCAAATCGGTTATTGCCAGCAATGATAGTTCCCTTTTTTGTCGCTACAAACAACCCTGAGTTGCATCCAGGAAATTATCGGGCCAAGATCAGGTACCATTGCTGGAATCAAAGAAGATGCTGCTTTTATTACAGCATAAATAGCCCATCAGCAAACCAATCCTGGCAAGTGTCAGGATGATTTCATAGGTTAGCGTTCGATGAATCAATTCAACTATAAAAAATATTTCCTGACGACCTTAGTAGGTGCACTGAGTATCAGCGCGCTGATCGGTATCTACATATTTCTGGTAGGTGATTTCGGAGAAACGGAAGGGAAAATCCTTGCTACAACTTTATCACTGGGAGGATTTAGTCTATTAGGCCTCGCCTGTGCAGCATCGATCAACAAACCCAAACTGAGAACCTTTTCAAAAGCAGGAATGATCTTCTCAGTCATTGGTTTATTATTGACGATTTCAATTATTTGGGAAATATTGGATCCGGATGATACCTGGATGACTACTGTCATGTTTTTAATTCTATCCTTTAGTTTTGCACATGTCTCCCTGCTATTATTGATCAGTCCCAAAACCAAAGGTGTAAAGATTGTATTAACTGCAACTATAGTATGTATTGGTATTGTCGCAGTAATGCTTATCAAGACCACGTTTAATGAATTTAATGACGGCGACTTTTACTTGCGATTACTTGGCGTCTTTGCCATCCTGGATGCTCTCGGCACCATAACAACTCCAATTCTAAATAAAATATCGGATGCAAAAGATGAAACGACAGCGAACCCTGGTTCTCAACCGGCACCTGATAAAGAATAGAAATTCAATTTTCCATTTTTCATTTAGAAGAAAAAGCTAAACCCAACATCCATTCCGATACTGTCGATGTATTCTTTACGTGATATTTCTGTGTACCCTCCTTTATTACGGACGGTAAAAATGCTGTAGGTCAATCCTAAATCAATTGACAAATGTTTGTTGGGGAAATAAGACACTCCTGTCCCACCACTAAACTGATATAATCTTTTTGGGAGGTGAACTTCCTGCCCATTATAGGTTGATTGAATCACACCTAAGATGGGTGATGCTTTCATCCAGTATTTCAAATTAGGACCCCCATTGAGAAAGTATTTAATCTCGGCACCTCCCATCAGCATGAAGGTGGAATATTTTTCATCTACTTTTTCTGTTTCCTTGTAGGTCGTGGAGCCGCTATAAAAATTACCGATCAGACCAACGGAAAAATCATCGAAGATGAACTGGCTGCCACTCAGGCTGAATCCAAAGGTGGTAGTGTTTTCACGCACATCGATATATGATCCATCCAGCTTTGTCTTGTGAGATCCGAATGAAAATCCAAGGCCACAATTTTGTGGAAATAGGTTGATGGGCAGGCCATCGATATTAATCCCGGTTGGGCTATAATTATGAAAACCGATTGAATAGTTTCCTTTTTCAGTTTGAGCGTCTGTGCCTCTTGCGGCAAGTATGATCAAAGTAACCAATGCAAGACGGATCAGAAGGCTGAAGGTGAAGTCTGATGTGGAAGTTTGAGTTTTCATTGTAAGCATCTTTGAGTGTTAAAGAGGTGTTGTTTTTGTCTGACTCAAAGGTGGGCGGGGAGCATGTTCACTCTTCTTCACTGGATGACCGATTCCCAGCATTCATGTTTCCAATTGTAAAAAAGCCATTAGCATATATGTTTCGTTTGACAGTTAACATTGATTATCAGTCTATTACAAGCTTGTCAAAGGTGTGTATAAAAAGAAAAAGGCCTGCATCTCTATGCAGGCCATGGCAATGACACACTCTATATAAAAGAAGGAGGAAGTCTATTGGATTACGATTTGATGAGCATAAAGCCCCTGGTCAAATTCAATGGAAACAACATACTGACCAGGACTTAGATTCTGTATAGGGATATGGTAATAGCTCAGACCAATATCTGAGTACTGCTTCACTAGCTTCCCACTTAGATCATATATCTGGATGGCGCGCATGGGATAATCCTTTCCTGAATTCACGTAAATTTCATGGGCAGTGGGGTTGGGGAAAATCAAAAGGTTTGCCTGGGCGCCTTCAACAAATTTTGTGGGGATACAGGCATTTTTAGATCTCAGATCTGAAAACAATCTGGGCAATACAAAGGCGAGGATCGTATCTATGTACAATTCAGCTTTTTCCCGTGTCATATGAGGATTCCCTACATAACCAAAATCTGAACATGGGTGTGTCGCTGGATCCCAGAAAACCCATGGAGTCCCATCTGATATTGTGTCTCCATAAATAGGTAAAGCACCTTCAATCCCATCAGTGCGGGAGGCCGCTACTTCTGATACAGAAACCTGAAAATCCGTCATTTTATTTATTGGCAGATCAAAATTGTTATTGCCCAAATTCATAGCGGTTTGAGCAGTGTAATAACAACCGCATACATCTATCACCCTCAGGTCACCAACATATACAGGGTCACATAGGTACGGGGTGGTAAGATCATATGGCACATGTGCGCATATCATTGAAGGCTGACCCGGATCTATCCAGGAGGTGTCCGCAACAGCACTTCCCATAGCGACAGCAGTGCAGAATTTTGAACAATAGCCTACATGATTCGGGTAGTTCAACGTATCTCCATGAGGAAATGGAAGCCATGGGACAGGAAAGTTTATCGTATCCATTATACCAGGATTTTTTCCCTCAACATCCCCACTCACCTCTTCAAAAATCATTGGATATCCGGGAGGAACAACAAATTGTCCAAGCGTAGTATTTAGTAGTTTATCATAATCATCCAGGCACGCTGCATGAAGAGATAAATAACCTCCGGAATCATCTCCAAATAATACGATGCTACTCGTGTCAATCCTGAAAGGATTACCATCTTCAGCGACTGACTTTTTAAAATACCTAATAGATGTATTTGCGTCCTGAACTCCCCTGTATGCAGCATTGATAAGGCCAATACGGGCTTCAAGCTCAATGGTTGTAGCAGCATTCCATCCCTGTCTGTAATCTGCTGAAGCAACAACATATCCGCTTCGTGCCAATCGTCTGCAAATTTCGACTACAGAACTATCTCTTCGGGTTCCAACAGTTGTTCTGTTAAGGCAAACGGGTAAGAAATTTCCGGAATGAAAATATATGATCAGGGGTCGCAATAAACATGCATTGTTATCAATTGGTTCGTACAGATCAAAAAGTAAAGGTTCTTTTATTGCTTCGTGAACAAATTGAAAATACAAGACTGTTGCATTTTCTCCATACACCAGATCAGGCGTGAATTTGATTTCGTCATACACTTCTTCCAGGAAAGGATGTTGCCCAAGTGCGTATGTAGCAATGATTAAAAAAATAGCGGAGTAAAATAGTTTTTTCATAATATATGATTTGGAATGAAGAGAAATATTATTAAAATCGATATCCCATTTGAATGTATGCCAGGCGACCTATGTTGGGACCACCATAGACTTCAGCATGTTTATAATTGAGGAGATTAGTAGCTCCAATTTTTACAGAAGTATTGATCTTCTCCCATCGAACATTTACTTGTGCATCCACCGTAGCGTAAGAGGGTATATACCCGGTAAACTGTGGTGAACCTTCAAAGCGGAATCCATTGACCCATTTATATTGGATAGCAAAACCTGTATTCCGCAGGAATGGTGATGTTGAAATTTTTAACTCGTGTATGGTAAACCCTAGATTTACCTTGTGTGCGGGTGTATTGTATGCAGGTATGATCGGATCATCTTCTACTGTTTTATTAAGTTGATTGAAGCTGTAATTTCCTATGAGCGTGATATTGTGATTCGGATAATAATTAATCCCCACACTCGCCCCATGCGTTGTCACATGGCTTGAAGAATTGGCTGAATACCTGAAAACCTTAAGATTTTTCCAATCGGGATATGGGCCAGGTATAATCATAACAGAAATACCTACGAGATAACCCAGAAAATCACGATATGAATTGCGGTAATAATTGGCATCGACATAGAATTTATTTTTCATTAATTCTGACCGCACTCCCACTTCAAGTGTAGTTACTTTCTCAGGACGGATTGCATCAATGTTGAAATATTCAAGCTGGTCGCGATCATTGATATTCCTCCACTTCGTAAAAGACATAATCGTAATAAGACTATCTACCTGGTCAATATGTCCTGCAAGTGTGGCAGGACCAACATTCAGGTGCAGATATTGATCTGATAAAGTAGGATTTCGAATCTCACTTGAAAATGATAAGCGGAAATAAGT
>JALYSC010000260.1 GCA_030855005.1 Bacteroidota bacterium
GACATGTTGTTCATTTTGTATACTTCCGGTTCAACAGGAAAACCAAAAGGTGTCGTTCATACTTGCGGAGGTTATATGGTATACGTGTCTTATAGCTTCCAACTTGTGTTCCAGCCTGCTGAAGAGGACATTTATTGGTGCACAGCGGATATCGGCTGGATCACAGGGCACAGTTACATTATCTATGGCCCTATGTTGTCAGGTTCCACCTCTGTAATGTTTGAAGGTGTACCGACCTATCCCGATCCTTCAAGATTCTGGGATATAATTGAAAAACATAAGGTCAATATTTTTTACACTGCACCCACTGCTATTCGTGCGTTGATGGCAGCAGGCGATCAATATGCCTCCAAAGCTGATCTATCATGCCTTAGAGTTCTGGGATCCGTCGGAGAGCCTATAAATGAAGAAGCCTGGCACTGGTATCATAATATAATTGGAAAAGGAAAGATACCAATTGTGGATACCTGGTGGCAAACTGAAACGGGAGGAATTATGATTAGCCCACTTGCCGGTATTACAGATCATAAACCTTCATTTGCATCCTATCCCTTACCGGGAGTACAACCTATTCTTGTTGATGCGGAAGGAAATGAGATAACTGACAATCGTGTTGAGGGCTTATTATGTATTCGTTATCCCTGGCCATCCATTCTTCGCACGACATATGGTGATCATGAACGATGCCGGCAGACTTATTTTGGAACATTCCCTGGATTATATTTTACCGGAGATGGTGCTCGACGTGATTTGCAGGGAAGATATCGAATCATAGGCAGGGTAGATGACGTTATAAATGTGAGTGGCCACAGACTAGGAACAGCAGAAATTGAGAACGCAATAAATGAGCATCCCAATATTGTAGAAAGTGCAGTTGTAGCTTTTCCACATAAAATAAAAGGTTCAGGAATCTACGCGTTTGTAATTCCCAGGAACCAGGTAGATCATGCTGATATTTTTTTTAAAGAGATTAATCAGCAATTAGTGAAATCGATAGGTGGAATAGCACATGCAGATAAAATCATGATTGTAACCGGTCTTCCAAAAACACGTTCAGGAAAAATCATGCGGCGAATACTTCGAAAAGTAGCTGAAGGTGATGTTTCTCAATTGGGTGATACCTCTACCCTACTCAATCCTGAAATTGTAGATGAAATTATAGCCAAACATAATCAAACCAAATAGTTAGAAATTCTATGTCAATTCTACACCATCCTCCTCTTTTACTTGCTTCCAAATCCCTACGCAGGTCTGAATTGTTACGTGCAGCAGGAATTGAATTCAGCCTCATAGATGTTGAGGTGGAAGAAGATTTTTCTTCGGATATGGATGTCGCCGAGGTGCCTGAATATCTGGCCAGAAAAAAAGCTGAGGCGGCTGTCATAATCATGCCCCCGGATCATCTCATTCTCGCTGCGGATAGTGTAGTAATCATGAATGATACGATCTATAACAAAGCGTCAGACCGGGAAGAAGCGATTAATATGATTGGACAAATTGCAGGTAAGGAGCATCTTGTGATCACAGGGGTTTTTCTTTGTGATCATCATAATGCTATAGGCTTCTCCGAACATACCCTTGTATGGATTGAACCTATGAGCCGCCAGGAGATAGAATATTATGTTGATCTGCAAAAACCATTTGATAAGGCAGGTGCTTATGGAATTCAGGACTGGATAGGCTGGGCCAAAATATCCCGCATAGAAGGTTCTTACTCCAATGTCATGGGACTACCAGTGCATAGAGTGTACGAAGAATTGATGCAATGGAGAAAGGTGTAATTAGTTTGAAACTGTCAATTGCAACCAGTTATCTTTTTGATTTTTACTTTGAATACTTAATCCCTCTTTTTTCAATGGCTGAGTAACTACTTCTTCATCATCAAACATAATACCTGATATCAGTAATAAACCACCTGGAGTCAACATGCCTTTAAGTGCAGGCAATGATGGAATAATAACGTTACGGTTAATATTTGCCAAAATAACCTCATAAGGTCCCGGTGGTGTAATCTCTAATCCACCCATGAGAAATTCACATACCTCGCTGACTCCGTTTAATTCAGCGTGTTCTGCACTATTCTCAATGGCTTCGGGTTGTATATCAACTCCAATTATTTTACGTGCTCCTTCCTTTGCAGCGACTATCCCAAGTATACTGGTACCACATCCAAAATCCAGCACCATTTTATTTTTAAAATCAATATGGGACATAGCCTGCAACATCATATAAGTCGTCGCATGATGACCGGTTCCAAAAGCCATTTTTGGAGAAATGGTAATCCCATGTTTGAAGTTGGCTTCAACCGGATGAAATACAGCCCGGATATAACAATAATCATCTACCGCGACAGGATTGAATGAACTCTCCCATACTTCATTCCAGTTTTTATCCGGGACACGATCCAGGTGATAATCATCAAAACGAATTCCCTGGTTTTCGGAAATAAATTCAACAAGCGAATGCAGGAAATCATGTTGCAAAATATATCCAATGATTTGTTTCTCTTCTTCCTGAAAAGCTTCGAAGGGAAAGTCACTTAACATGGCTAACCAAATCTCCTTATGATGGACACCCATGTCGAATGTGATGGACAGGTATTCCGGTTTTTGTATTTCAGGCATAAATTTCTTTTGTATAAGCCTTCCATGTATTCATTAACAGGGAAGTCACTGTCATAGGGCCTACTCCACCAGGCACGGGCGTGATGTAGCTACATTTTGGTGCCACATTATCAAAATCAACGTCGCCTGTAATCCGGAAACCTGATTTCTTAGTTGGATCCGCAATTCTGTTGATCCCCACATCTATCACCACCGCCCCTTCAGAAATCATATCTGCTGTTAGAAAATGTGGTCTGCCAAGAGCCACAATAATAATATCTGAAGCTAAAGTGATGTGTTTCATATTCGGAGTACGACTATGACACAGGACAACAGTCCCATCGCCAGGCTCTCCTTTTCTTGAAAGAAGTATACTCATAGGAGTGCCGACAATATTGCTTCTGCCGATGACACAACAATTTTTACCTGCTATCTGGATATTATTTCGCTTCAGCATTTCCAATATTCCCATTGGTGTTGCCGGTAGATAAGATGGAAGTCCAAGTGTCATGCGTCCCACATTCATTGGATGAAAACCATCCACATCTTTTGATGGATCTATAGCCATGGTAATTTCCATTTCATTGATGTGCTCGGGTAATGGTAGTTGGACTATAAACCCATCAACTTCAGGATCTGCATTAAGCTCATCAACAATTGCTAACAAAGCATGCTGACTTATTTCTGCTGGACGTTGTATCAATGTAGATCGATATCCAACCTCTTCGCAACTTTTTACTTTATTAGTCACATACGAGCGGCTTGCTGGATTGTCGCCGATTAGAACAGCTACGAGGTGTGGAGGACGTTGGCTTTGTTCTAATAAGCTATTCACTTTTTCCTTTAATTCAGACTTAATGGTGGTTGCAAGTGCATTGCCATCGAGTAATTTCATAGATGATCATTAAGGTCAGAAGATGGTTGTATCGGTATAGGGTGTAATCTATGGAAACAAAAGCGTCCCATAGAAAACCCAACTATCAGCCCAACTAATGAGCCACCAAGGATGTCAAGTGGATAATGAACGCCTACATATACCTGAGCCAGTGAAATCAATGCTGCCCATAGCCACCACAAATATTTCCATCGTCCGAGAAAGCTGCTAAAAATGGAAATAAAAAATGCCGCCAAGCAAAAATGATTGGCTGCATGTGCTGAAGGAAAACTAAATCCACTCCCGCATTTCACCCTTTCAATGACAGGTGGTTGCATATTCATTTCCTTACATGGTCGTATTCGCTGTACCTGATACTTGATAAATTTGGCACTAATCGTATCAGATGCAAAAACAGCCAGAAATAAACAGAAGAAGATCACAACAATATGTCTCATCCTGTGATTATAGATGATCCATGATAAACTAAGAATGTAAAGTGGAAGCCAGAAGAATTTATTCCGGAGCATTGGAAAAAGAAAATCCAAAAATGGATTACTCCAGCCTGCATTAATCTCATGCATCAGTGAAGTGTCCCATTGCATGATAGTCTCGATCATCGGCCAAATGTATAGTTTTACGCGTCAAAATCTTAAAGACTGTGTCACTCATTAAATCAGTAAGCGGTATTCGTGGAACTATTGGCGGTCTGCCCGGTGATAATTTGACTCCGCCGGATATCGTCTCGTTTGTATCAGCATACGGAACCTGGCTAAAAAAGTCAACCGAATGTCCTAAGGTAATCATTGGTCGGGATGGCCGGATTTCAGGGAAGATGATCAAAAACCTTGTCTCGAATACGCTTCTCATGATGGGCATTAATGTGATCGATGTAGATTATTCTACTACTCCGACTGTTGAGATGTGTGTTAAAACTTCAAAAGCGAATGGTGGTATCATTATTACAGCCAGCCATAACCCTGCGCATTGGAATGCGCTAAAATTTCTTAACCAGGATGGAGAGTTTATAAGTCAGGAAGCTGGCGAAGAAATCAAAAATCAGGCTGAATCAAATACCTTTCAGAGCCACTATGCAACTGTTGAGAAACTAGGAAAACGGACTGTTTGTAAGGATGCAATAGAAAAACATATTAAAGCAATAATTGATCATCCTCTGATCCATGTGGACACGATAAGCGCTGCAGGAATACATGCTGTAGTGGATTGCATCAATAGCACCGGTAATATTAGTATTCCACCACTGCTCGAAAAACTGGGAGTGACGTATAAACTTATCAATGATGGTAACTACGGTCACTTCACTCACAACCCCGAACCACTGCCTGAACATTTGAAAGAGCTGTGCGAAACAGTTGTCAGTGAAAATGCACACATTGGCATAAGCGTGGATCCTGATGTTGACAGGCTTGCGCTGGTCAGTGAAAATGGAATTTTCTTTGGCGAGGAATATACGCTTGTCTGTGTTGCGGATTATGTCCTAAATCATAGAAAAGGTGCAATTGTCACCAACCTGTCCAGTAGCAGAGCTTTAAAGGATTTAGCAGAGAGTCGTGGTGCTGAATGCTACTTTGCCCCAGTGGGTGAAGTGCATGTGGTAGCGGAAATGAAAAATAGAAAGGCTGTCTTAGGAGGTGAGGGAAATGGTGGCATCATAGATCCGCATCTGCATTACGGTCGTGATGCACTGATGGGAATAGCTTTAGTTTTAATGCACATGGCTACCACCGGCAAGAGTCTCTCTCAACTTCGCCAGACCTACCCTCAATAC
>JALYSC010000261.1 GCA_030855005.1 Bacteroidota bacterium
GAATGCAGCTGCAGTGATAAAAGCACCCATGGCTGTTTCAGTTTGGGATGATGGGTATGGAATTTCTGTTCCTATTGCATTGCAAACTACAAAGCAAAGTATCTCACGATTGTTAGAAGGTTTCCATATCGATGAAAAAGGGGAAGGTATATACCTCTATACTGCCAAAGCCTGGGATTATCCGGGGTTATGTGAAATGTATGAGCGAGGCATTCAAAAAGTTCGCAAAAATCATTTGCCCGCAGTATTTCATGTACAGGAAGTCACTCAGCCTTTAGGTCATTCTACTTCAGGAAGTCATGAGCGATATAAATCATCCGAGCGACTCAAGTGGGAAGTCGATAATGACTGTATTCTTAAAATGGCTGAATGGATGGTCGATTCCGGCATTGCATCTCAGGATACCATTGATGATTTACGTTTGCATGCAATCACTTACACACGTGAATGCAAACAACGCGCATGGGAAGCATTTATCATCCCTGTACGCGAAAACAGAAAAAAATTACAATCACTGTATATCACCTTACCAGAAGAAATAATTGCATCTCCTTTGATGATTAAATTTTCATCAGAATTAAATGGTCCCCTTGAAAAATTATTTTCTGAAATATTATCACTTGGCGTGCAATTGAAATTATTGCTTACTGCCCATTTCGATTACACAAACGAAACGTTAGATGCACTAGTTAAAGAATGGCAGTATGAAGGTAGCCAGGCCTTCAACACACATCTCTATGCTGAAGGAATAGGCAGTGCATTAGAAGTGCCTGTAGTTGCACCAGTGTATACCGACCATTCCGAACAAATGAATGGATACCAGGTACTGAATAAATATTTTGATCAGCTCCTTGCGCGTGATCCCCGTGTTGTCGCCTTTGGTGAAGACGTTGGCTATATCGGTGATGTAAATCAGGGCTTTGCAGGACTACAGGAAAAATATGGTAAAGATCGTGTGTGGGACACAGGTATTCGAGAATGGACGATCATGGGTCAGGCGATCGGACTTGCCATGCGTGGTCTGCGCCCGATAGCGGAAATTCAATATCTCGACTACCTGATCTATGGATTGACTCCGTTATCAGATGATCTTGCATCACTCCGATATCGTTCTAACGGAAAACAAACAGCACCAGCCATTATTCGCACACGCGGTCATCGTCTGGAAGGTATCTGGCATGCAGGAAGTCCAATGGGTATGTTGATCAGTACACTCAGAGGTATCCGTATCGGTGTTCCTCGCAATATGGTGCAGGCTGCCGGTATGTACAATACTCTCATGCAATCAAATGAACCCGGACTCATCATCGAATGCCTGAATGGATATCGCCTTAAAGAAAAATGCCCGGACAATCTTGATGTATTTACTGTCCCTTTTGGCATACCTGAAATATTACAGCAAGGTGATGACATCACGGTGGTGTCATACGGATCATGTATTCGCATTGCACAATCGGCAGTAGAGATGCTTAAGTTACATGGCGTGTCGGTGGAGCTTATCGATGTGCAGACACTTCTTCCTTTCGACCTTGAACACGTCATTGGACATAGTCTTCGCAAGACAAACCACATCCTATTCCTGGATGAAGATGTGCCTGGAGGAGCTACAGCGTATATGATGCAGGACGTGCTCCAAAATCAGGATGGTTATTTTGCTCTTGATAATAAACCCCGGTGCCTTACCGCAAAAGCTCATCGTCCTGCGTATGGGTCTGATGGAGACTATTTTTCCAAGCCCAGTGCGGAGGAAGTGGTGCAAGTGGTTCTGGAGATACTCGGAGAGTGACCCTTCGACACCTATGGCGGAAATCCCCACTTTGCTACCACCTTCAGCAAGTGACCACACTGCGTCCATCTACTCTGCATAGTTACATTTGCTGCACTTCATTTCGAAAATGCCCGGGTAATTGAATCCCCTTCTTATCAAAGGTCCCCAGCAATATCTGCAAGATTCCCCCTGCATTTCGGCCAGCTACCCCACGAAAGAATGATATCCCCGAACCTGAATATATTTGCGTTTCAAAGAAATCGATTTGTCCGACAAGCTCGTCATCATCCCCACCTATAAGGAAAAGGAAAATATAGGTCCGATCATTGATGCCATGATGGCATTGGAAGGCCATTTTCACCTCCTCGTGATCGATGATGGGTCACCTGATGGCACTGCGGATATCGTCAGGGAGAAACAGGAGGATTATGGTGCCCGAATCTTTTTGATTGAGCGGGAAAAGAAACTCGGACTCGGTACGGCCTACATCTATGGTTTCAAATGGGGGCTTGAGCGGGACTATCAGTTTTTCTTCGAGATGGATGCGGATTTCTCACATCCTCCAAAAGATGTGTTGCGTCTCCTGGAAGCCTGCCAAAAACAAGGAGCTGACGTCGCAGTAGGTTCTCGTTATGTAGATGGTGGAGGGGTCGTCAATTGGCCAAAAAACAGGTTAATCCTCTCCAAAGGAGCTTCCTTATATACCCGGATTATTACAGGAATGCCTGTTCAGGATCCCACCGCAGGATTCCTGTGTTATCAGCGTCCTGTTCTGGAAGCACTTGATCTTGATAAGGTTCGTTTTGTGGGATATGCATTTCAGATAGGCATGAAATACCTCGCTTACAAAGCGGGATTTAAAATAGTCGAAGTGCCCATTCAATTTGTTGAACGGCAATTTGGTGTCAGTAAAATGCATATTGGCATTATACGGGAAGCAATAGTTGGTGTGCTTAGACTTCGGTTGAGCAGTGTATTTCGTATAAGGCCTGTTAAATCCGGAGGGGTAAAAAAATAGCCAGATGGCAAGGAGATTAAAACAAAAACCGCCCGTGATCTTGAGAGCACAGGCGGTCTATGGCGTCTTAAAATTTTAAGAAAAATTATTTACGCTTAAGTGTAGCGATAAAACCTCCTCCGGTATCAACTTTGATTTCATCACAGTCAAACTGAGTAACCGTATAGATATCTTCAGTAAATGTACCTGCATCTTCTGCACGGAGTGTTAGGCTGGTATTACTGTTTACAGTATAGGATAATTCATCTCCGATATTTCCGTCTAACAATACCTCGTCCTGGTCTACGAGGCTACCATCTGATTTAAATTCAACATCACCAGCCACAATTCCAAGGACGGTGACGCTCCAGTTACCTACAACGACTGACTCCAGAGAATCTGCATTGCAATTGTCGTCCTTACCACAAGAGGTAAACAGGACAGTAGCGCTGAGCAGTAAGAAAAATAAGTGTTTCATATTATATGATTAAGTGTTAATGAATGTGGGCATTGTTACATGTGGAACATTACAGGAAATAAAAGGTTGCCGAAGAATTATTGATTATTATCCAGATAGGGATTGAATCCTGATAGGATCATTTCTATCCTTACGATGCACCTAAGCGTTTTGCTATTCCTCTAGCTCCTCATTATCTTGATTGCAGGTGAATGGTCGTTATGGCCCTATAGGTAATTATACAAGCTGGTTCTT
This sequence comes from Bacteroidota bacterium, assembly GCA_030855005.1. Taxonomy (GTDB): domain Bacteria; phylum Bacteroidota; class Bacteroidia; order Chitinophagales; family Saprospiraceae; genus Opimibacter. Next base: position 3,478 of record JALYSC010000261.1, read on the forward strand.
CTGAAGAGGCCTTTTAAAACCTGTATTAAACATCTTCTCTCCCTATAGGGTAAAGGGCTGACGAAGCAAATAAGAAGTTTTTTAGAGGTTCCTTACACAGGGAAGCATTAATGTTCTAAGTTTTCCGCTTTTATTGTTTCGACATGTCCATATAAAGGGAATTCCACCTGTGACCATCAAGGTCAGTGAAAGCACATCCATACATCCAGCCCTGGATCACGGTCGGTGGAGCAAAAACATTCCCACCGGCATTTTTTACAAGTTGTGCCATTTCGTCTACTTCTTCACGCGACTCAGCATCGAAGGATAGTAGTACTTCGCTGCTAAGTGCTGTATTTGCAATCGGATGCTGTATTACATGACTGAAAGTAGATTCCTGGAAAAGCATCAGAACCATTTTATTGGTACCGACAAAAAAAGAAGCACCATCAGGACCAGGATCATGATGTGGATTAGGCTCGAAGCCGATTTTTGTAAAAAAAACTTTGGAAGCCTGAATATCTTTTGCAGGAAGATTGATCCATAATTGTTTGATCATATTTGAAGGTTTTGTGGTTAAATTTAAAACACTTGTACCACAAACATAAGCCGGGCGATACCACATTCAGTATGGTAAATACGACCTATTGAAGGGGGAAATGCGATGCCTTGGATATTTGATCAGTTAATTCGGACACTATGGATCCATGTAATCATAATATTGTTCCTGAAGACATCACTGTGAATTCGCGTGGTGGATTTCAATGCCTGAAATTCTACCTTGTAATCACGGTCAGTCCATTGGCGCATCTGCGCAGCGATTCGAAAAGCCTGTTCTTCATTTCCTGGAATATGATAAATCACTTTATTTTCCACTTGCTCTCCTTCCGGAGGGGTAGGGGAATTGCTTTCGCTCACGATGTTATATCCTGATGATTTTAGGCTTGACAGTATTTTGCTATAATAGGTATCATCTGGTCCAAAGGCTCTGATGCCAACTGTGAACTGTGGTGGCTGTACAGGTTTTAAAGTGATTCGCTGAAAGGTATTTGATGACAGCGTCAGTTTTAAATCCTTATAACCATCTTTCGTGATCTGCATCTCTTTACCTATGATGTCGTCTTCATTGATTGGTCCAAAACTATATTCACCATTTGATCCGGTGAAAGTTTTGCTATTATTAAATACTAGCATTGCTTCTACAATTCCGGCGCCTGTCTCGCTAAACACATTTCCCTGCATAACAATTTGCCTTGGCTTGTCGAGCGTGTGCAGGATAATTTTAGTTATGGTATTGGAAGTTATAGTCACCTTCAATCTTTCAAATCCATCTGCAGAGACGAGTAATTCTTTTGCAAAAACATCGGTGATATCAAACTCACCCAATTCATATATGCCGGATGCATTTGTAAGATCACTTTTACCATCAAGAGATACCACTGCTCCACGAATAGGTGCTCCATGTTCTGTAACTACCACACCCGTAATATTTAATCTTTCGGTTTCAGGAGTATTTGGTAATGGGTCTGGCGTAGGATCTTTAAGTAGGGCAATTTCATCCTGGAAATTTCCCGGCGGAAATTTTACTTTCTCAAGCATTTTAAAATCTTTTATAGCTGTTGCTTTATTAGGCTGTAATAAATCATTTCGGTGTTTCAGGATGAGCATTGCACGATTATATTTCGCTTTCTGCAGTCCTTTTTTATATTTGCTTATATCCGCGCTTAGCTTAAACCTTTCTGGTTGATTTATCCTGGATTCAAGCTGGGAGATCATTTCATTATATGAC
>JALYSC010000262.1 GCA_030855005.1 Bacteroidota bacterium
ATCCTATACCCCTCGTGTATCTGTTCTTATACCCGCGTGGAATGAAGAGGTAGGTCTTCTTCCTACAGTCAAGAGTATTCTTAAAAGCACCTACTCCGATATTGAAATAATTGTGGTTAATGATGGATCAACTGATCACTCTGATCAACAAATGATTGACTTTATTAGTGATTACAAAAAAAATCCAAAAGAAGGGATTAATATTATCTATCATTATCAAGAAAATCAGGGAAAAGGAACTGCCCTTAATAAAGGAATCGCGCTTTCAACAGGAGAGATTATAGTAACTATTGATGCTGATTGTGAGGTGCATGAGAATGCTCTAACAAATTTCGTAGCCTGTTTTGCTGACAAAAGTGTCATGGCAGCGGTAGGAAATGTTAAGGTGGGAAATACCAGTTCAATAATCGGAATGACACAGTATCTTGAGTTTATTTTTTCTTTTTATTTTAAAAAAGCAGACTCATTTTTCGGATCTATTTATATTATAGGTGGGGCTGCCGGTGCTTTTAGGAAATCTATTTTTGAAAAAATAGGAACTTACAGTGATCAAAACATCACCGAAGACATTGAACTTACGGTGAGGATTCAGAAAGCAGGTATGAAAATCGTCTATGCATCGGACGCTATTGTTTATACTGAAGGTGCAAGCGATATCATTGGCCTTAAAAAGCAAAGGATTAGATGGAAGCGAGGAAGAATTGATACTTTTATTCAGCATCGCGATCTTTTTTTCAGCAAAAAGAAGCAGCATAATAAGTTTCTCACTTGGTTTATTCTTCCATTTACTATTTTTGGAGATACCCAAATTCTTTTAGAAATTCCATTTATTATCTTTCTTATCGTCTTATCATTTATAACCCGGGATTTCACTCCATTCATAGCTACTTTGAGCATTATTACGTTTGTATTTTATATACAATCCATTTCTGAAATAAAAAATAATTCAGTTAATCCATACCTACTAGCGCCAATTGCCTGGCTTATGTTCTATCTTGTTACCATTATTGAGATCAATGCTTTATTTACAACTCTCCCAGACGTTCTAGCTAAACGTGAGCTTAAATGGCAAAAATGGGAAAGAAAGGGAGTAAAATAATGAGTATATAATTGTTTACAATTTAGATTATGTGAGGTATACTTAAAATAATGAAAAACAATATAAACCTCAATTTTGGTATATTGATTGTCATGCTTTTATCAGTGACTGGTGGGTCATTAGGTGCAGCGCAACTCTCATTGCCAGGTGAAAATCTATACAAATTAAAGACTGTTTCAGAAAATATGCGGGTAGCTTTGGTATGGTCAGAAAAAAGTAAAGCGATTGTTCATTCTCAAATCTCGGAAGAAAAAATTAAAGAAATAGAAAAATTAAATGAACGAAAGGGAAAGAATGAAAATGTTGAAGTTGCCTTAGAAAATATGTCAAAACATCAAGAAAAAGTTATGGAATATGTAGAAAAAAACAATGACAAACAATTTACCGATGAAAAAGAAAATATTATTAAACAACAAAAAATGCTTACAGATTTAAAAAACCGTATGCCAGAATCGGCACAGCGTGTTATACAGAATGCTTTAGATGCCTCAAGCAAGCGTTTGATAAACCCTTCTGCGAACAAAGAGGATAACCTGAAAAAAGATTAAATTTCTATATTATGACAGTATAACTTTGCTTTTTTAAATTCACACTCCCTCGTATGATACGCTCTGCGGGGTTTCTTTATGCCATAAATATATTCTTTAAATACACTAACTCTTTTACTATTTTGTTAAAATCAAATATACTGAAGTCCCTCGAGTTGACAGTATTATAATTATCTGATAATAAGTCGATCAGGCTGACACGACTGTCAGATAGGTAATTCAACCAACTCAGAATTAGAAAAAGAAATCCAACTTATGAAAACGCCTTTGTTTTTTGATATAGCGATATCTCACCAAACAACGCTTGCTTCTTTGCGTACCCGCGCGTGGCTGTCGGATGATCCATCGGCGGTGCTAGCGGAAATGTATCAGGTCAAACTGTCTGTACCGGCACATGCCGATAGGAGGCAGGTAGGTGCTGCACTTTTTCCTATGCGGGAAGATGCTGACTGCTTCCACTCTCATTATGCGGAGGCGGTTCAATTCGGCGGATACCCGTTCATTCCTTCGGGTGCTCTGGAGTTGTTCACTCTGGCTGCACTGCTTAAAGAAGAGGTGGTGACACTATCCGGCTTTACTGGTTACATCACCGGGTTCGGAAGTGTTGAGCAAGGGAAGTCAACGGTGTTCCGTCACCAGGCAGGATTGGCGTGGAGTGTGCTTGATCTCGTTTCTCCGATTGCGTATATCGAAAATGGCCTGATCAGGAGCATCATGTCTCACTTTCACACCAGTACCGCTCCCGACAACGTCCACCACTTTGTCAGGTCGGCGTTTTACACGGCTGACGAATTGCAAAAGATATGCGTCCAGGAGGAACCTGCTTTGGTGTAACCGCCAATATTCAGGGGACAAAAACGATAACAGGGTCATCTACCAAGGTGACACCTGTTTTTTTATTGATATATCTCCTTCAAATACCCCAACTCCTTCACGATTTGGTTCCAACTTTTAGTGAATATATCAACTTGAATTGACCAGTTATATTTTACATGTTAATTTCGTGATGGTCGCACACTAATGCGCGTCCTTTACACCCTCAAAACAAAAGAAAAATGCGTAAACTTCGTTATCGACACATTGAAAGACTTGATGATGTCTGCACTCCTGCTGATCTTGCAAAGAAGTATCCTCTCACTGAATTGGCGCGTCTTACTGTAAGTGATGCCCGGAGCAGTATGATCGACATTCTTAAAGGTATGGACGATCGCCTGATCATTATGATGGGACCATGTTCCGTGCACGATCCCATTGAAGCAGTGGAATATGCAAAGAAGCTTAAGAAGCTGTCTGTCAAAATGGCTGACAAGATTATGATCATCATGCGGATCTATTTCGAGAAACCACGCACTCGCACCGGCTGGAAAGGCATTATCTCCGATCCGCACCTCGAAGGTTCGAGTGATTTCAATACCGGTCTCGAGTTGGGGCGTAAGCTCTTGCTTGAAGTGAATAATCTTGGTATGCCGGCAGTGACTGAATTTCTTGGTCCAGTCATACCACCATTCATCTCGGATCTGGTGACAACGGGCACTATTGGTGCTCGTACCACTGAATCACAAACTCATCGCGAGATGGCATCCGGTCTGTCCATGCCAACAGGGTTCAAGAACAGCACTGACGGCAGCATTGCCGCAGCAATCGATGCTCTTATGGCTGCTCGGGGCAAACACAGTTTTCTTGGGTTCGGCATGGATGGGATGCTCAAGATTGTACGCACGTCGGGCAATCAGCACGGATACTTAATGCTTCGAGGGGGAAAGAGTCTCACCAACTACGACGAGACATCGATCGAAAAAGTCATAGAAAATCTTCGGCACGAGAAAATTGAGTGCAAGATTGTAGTGGATTGTTCACATGGCAATTCTAAAAAAAAACACGTAAATCAGCACCTTGTTTTTCGTTCCGTCATAGGGCAAGTAGTGCGAGGCCGCAAGGAGATCGCCGGACTAATGCTTGAGAGTAATCTTAAGCCGGGAAGACAAGACCTTGTTCCGGGTCAGCGTCTGAAATACGGTATTTCTATCACTGATGAGTGCATTGGGTGGAAAGAAACTGAGGACTTGGTGATGGAAGCCTACAAAAAACTCAGCTAGTTACGCCTCTAAGACAAAAATTGATCCCGTATGATACGCTCTGCGGGATTTTTTGTGTTTTTAATATTCTATATAAATACGCTAAATCTATCACTATTTGGTTCAGATAAGTTAAACTGAAGTCCACTCGAATTGACGTGTAAGATATTTTATGATATAAAACTTTCAGACCATCAGTCTGCTTTTTGCGGTCAAAGATACCAGATGGCAAGTAAGTAAGTTAATTAGGAGGACATTAAAAAAATGTTAATTTTGAAACCTTTGAAGGGTATCGTTGTAAACTTCTACCCTGAACGTAAGTTCGGATTCATCAAGCCAGACATCGCACGGGTTGACGGGAAACAATTACACTTCCACATTAATAGTGGTTGCATGCCCGGTGAAAAAATATCAGGCGAGCTCGAGCTCATGCTCGACACGAGTATTGATGATCGCCCGCCGTGCAAAGGGGATCATGTGGTCTACTATCAACATGAAAAGGCCAGGGGTCCCCAAGCCTTCCATTGGACCTATCTTTCCATCTGGGAAGCTGCTGAGAAGCAGATCTCTCTGCGGCCTTATCCTCACCATAAGCTGATCCGTATCTCCTTGCCGCTATCAGATCGTCCGTGGCAAATGAAAATGGTCTTTGAAGGATTCCTCGGTATGCTTTATCGTAAGTACGAGGAAGGCGAGCTCGCCTGCCTCGATAATCCAATCGCTTCCATCGAGGAGAGAAACATCTATTCCTGGGATGAGCGACCGCATCCAATGAACTCTATTATCGGAGAATCTCGAAGCGGCGTCTCTAACGAAGAGTATGCGCGCATGGAGCGATACTACCTCGCCCATCTCATTGAAGAAGGTGTCCGATTTGGCGAGGAGTATTACCCCGGTCGGAGGTTCGGTACCTCGGTAATGCATTACGCTGCCATTGGTCGCATTGGCAAAGTCGAAGGTTCTCATGGTTTATGGGGATTGGTGGAGAAAATGCCTCGGGTAAATCTTCACATTCTTCGGTCATGCGCCGCTGCGAGCCTGTTTACAGGCATCGACATCAAACTATTCGTTTGGACGTGTAATGCAGCGTGTGATATTGGCCTCAAGGAAAGCGCTCAGTACATTGCGTACTACCTGCGGTCAGACCAGTCGACGCAAATCAACGACCAGACCAATCGGGAGATCGATGATTACATGAAGCAAGTGCCACAAGTTGCCGTAACCATCTAAACAAAAAATCAACACCTTAGAAGGGAGGTGAAAGAGCATTCGAGAAATCGGGTGCTCTATTTTATTTTAATATCAAGCCAGGGACGGTTCCTGGATAAGTTGTTTCCAATAAAATAAACTAAATTCTACTCGAATTGTACTTTGATAAAAGTTAACCCATTTTCTTGCATACTCAACTTTTCATGCTACTCTGTTTTCAGAAAGGAGTCCTTT
>JALYSC010000263.1 GCA_030855005.1 Bacteroidota bacterium
CCTCAGTATAGTCCGGTACCTGTAGAAAAACAAATTGCGATCATTTACCTGGGCACCAATGGTCTGTTGCGTGAAGTTCCAGTAAATAAGATCAAGGAATTTGAAGAAATGTTCCTGACAAGTCTTGCAGCAAGGTACCAGCCTGTATTGGATAATTTGCGTGCCGGAAAACTACTTGATGAGGATACTAAAGTTCTAGTTGCACTGGCAGCTGAATTAAAGACTCAGTTTAAGGCATAATTATTTACAGACCTTCCATTAATAAGGACTAAAACATGAGCGGTAAGCTAAAGGAAGTACGGGAGCGGATGAAATCCGTGAGTTCAACGCAGCAGATCACCAAAGCGATGAAGATGGTTTCTGCAGCCAAGTTGAGAAAAGCTCAGGATGCTATCGTCCGCATGCGTCCCTATGCTGACAAACTCAATCAAATGCTGCGTAATGTACTGTCTGCAGTAGCAGGGGATGTGAATATTAGTTATGGAAAAGAGCGTACTGTAGAGCATGCGACAGTGGTAGTCATTACTTCCAATAGGGGTCTTGCCGGAGCTTTTAATACCAACATTATTAAAGGTGCCATCCGCACTATCGAAACAGAATTCGCCGCTCAACGCGCCGCAAAGAAATTGACTATCCTGTGTATTGGAAAACGCGGTTATGATTTTTTCCGTCGTAATTATAAAGATTGCACCATCAACAAGGACTTCGTAACCTTATTTGACGATCTCAATTTTGACAATACAGTAGTTGTTCCAAGATTATTGATGGATCAATTTAACAAAGGAGAGACGGACAGAATTATAGCTCATTACAGCTTGTTTAAAAATGCTGCAACTCAATTCTCGGAAACTGTCCAATACCTTCCTGTTCCAAAAATTGAATCTCCTTCCAGCAGAAAAGTTGATTACATCTTTGAACCAGAAAAAGATGTGCTCTTAAATACACTTGTGCCCAGCATTCTTGAAATACAATTTCAGAAATTTCTGCTTGACACTCATGCCTCTGAGCATGGGGCCCGGATGACTGCGATGGACAAGGCCACCACCAATGCTGAAGAGCTTCTTTCAGAGCTGAAGATCAATTACAACAAAGCGCGCCAGGAAGCCATCACCAAGGAATTGAGTGAAATTGTCGGTGGGGCTGCTGCTTTAGGATCTTAAAATTTCAGAGTTTTTCCACATTCAAATTATCCCTGTGGATAACCATCCGGGGACTCTCACAATCAATGCGTTAGGGCCCTGTGGCACTACTAGTAGTGCCACCATGTAGATTAGGGGGTTTCGGAGGGTCGCTGATCGAAAAGGATATAACACCAACCGGAAAAGTCTCATTTTAGTAGCATGAACAAAAGACCAACCCCACTTACCTGGACGTGTTTGTTTATTATATCGATTGTAGCCGCCTGTGCCGCCGATCAAACACCAAAGGTTTTCAAAAAACATCTGGATGCACATCCGGACATTAAAGAGAAATACATCTATCAAAGTGTATTACGGCTTGCCAATATCAAAGGTGACAAGAACTTCAATAAGCTAATACGCGATGTCAGGGCAATTACTATTTATTTTCCTCCTGAAGGTGATAGCACGTATCAGATCACTGAACTAAAATTTGAGATGCGGTCACAGCAGTATGAAGAATTGATTGATTTCAGATCTGAAAGCGGTGATCGTGTCAGTCTATGGGTCAATGAATCACTACCAAAGGCTCACTATGTCGGGTTGCTGGATACTACCTCAGATGATTATTTTTTTGACATCGATGGACAGTTGGATCTCCAATATATATCCGCGCTTAACGTAGCAGATCAGGGAGCATTACGCGATTTAATAAAATAGCACTATGAGCGAGACCATATTGTTGACTCAACAATTGACAAAAAGATTTTCGAAGAAAATTCTGGCTGTCGATGAATTAGATCTGGAAGTCACAAAGGGGCAGGTGTTTGGAATCCTTGGACCGAACGGCAGTGGAAAAACAACTACACTGGGAATGTTACTTGGAGTGACAGCTAAGACCAAAGGAAGTTTCTCGTGGTTTGGAAAAGGTGAAGATTATAAGCTGCGTAAAAATATTGGAGCCATCCTGGAGCAGCCTAATTTTTATCCCTTCCTGAGTGCAGCTCAGAATATGAATGTACATAGCAGGATTAAGGATATCCGTAAACCTGCCACCGATGAATTATTGACGCTGGTTGGACTTTATGAGCGCAGAAATGATCCATTTAAAACGTATTCTTTAGGAATGAAGCAGCGACTTGCAATCGCGTCTGCATTATTAGCGGATCCTGAGGTTTTGATTTTTGACGAGCCTACCAATGGACTCGACCCGCAAGGGATTGCGGAAATCCGGAAACTGATTCTGGATATCAGAGATATGGATAAGACGATCATTATGGCAAGTCATCTACTGGATGAGGTTCAAAAAGTTTGTTCTCATTTCACTGTTCTGCAAAGAGGAAAAAAGATTTTTACTGGTAGTGTCAAAGAAGCACTCGAGGGTTCTAATTCAGTTACAATTACGGCTGATGACGATGGGATATTGTGGAATGTAATCCAATCCTGCCCTGGTATTGTTGCTCCGAAAAAAGAAAAAGAAATAGTGAAAGCGGACCTGATCAATGGCTGGACAACATCTTCGCTCAATAAATATCTTGTTGAAAACGGAGTTGCCGTCAATTATATTCAACAGAAAAAATCGAGCCTCGAAGAAAAATTTCTTGAGTTGTTAAAAGAGAATGATTCAAAAACCCAATTGCACCAAATCTAAATAGTATGTTGAAAACACTGCAGTTAGAATATTTCAAATTCAGAAACTACAGACCCTTTCTTGTCATCCTGGGATTATACGTTTTCTGTTTTGTCATCTCCGGCCTGTCAGTAAAGGCCTTCCTGGATTGGTTCATGGAGAAACAAGGAGATGATAATGTACTAAAGCATTTCCTAAAGTATGGGTTACCTGTATTTGATTTTGTTGATCTCTGGCAAAACCTCGGGTGGCTTGCTACCATCTTCAAATGGATACCTGCGTTTGTTGTCATTATTTCGGTGACACTGGAATATTCACAGAAGACTATCAAGCAAAATATTATTGATGGTCTTTCAAAGAAGGAATTCCTGCTGTCCAAATTATCCCTGGTTATGATTATCAGCCTCGGATCAGCAGTATTACTTTTTTTACTGGGATTATTTTTGGGATTACTTTATTCTCCGGTAAAAGAATTACCCTACATACTTGAGAATCTGGAATTTGTAGCCGCCTACGGTCTTGAAGTATTTGTCTTCCTGTGTATGGCAATGTTTTTTGCATTCTGGATTCAGAAGAGTGGTGTGACCATCATTCTATTCCTTTTGTACACCGCATGTATAGAACCCATTTTAACTGCGTTGTTGCATTACGAATATAAATGGCAGATATGGATGTTTCCAGTAGAGGCTATCAACCTGATTATCCGCGTTCCTTTTCAGAAGTATTTACTAAGTCATGTGTATGATAAAATTTTAATCCAGGATGTCTTCGTTTCGATTGGTTGGGCAGGAATATTTATTTTATTATCCTATTGGTTGCTAAAACGTAAGGACTTGTAAGCAGAGATAACATAACCGTAATAAAAGGCATATAAAAAGGCTCTGTGGAATTCCACAGAGCCTTTTTATTTAGAAGATAAATCTGTACCAGACAGATTTACATCTTATCGAATTTAACTGTTTTAACAGCATCATTCTGGATCATTCGTAATACATAAGAACCCTGAACCAGGTTAGCTACATCGATTCCGATTTTGTTAGCACCCTGATTGAAAGTTTGAATTCCTTCATTTGCAATTACTCTTCCTGTCATGTCGATAATAGAGATACCTACCTGAGTAGTCTTATCTGCATTCAATTCAACAGTTAGTTGATCTGCAACAGGATTAGGATAAACATTCAGGCTATTGATGTTAGCGATTTCTTTTACATCTGTTACCCATGAAAATTCGAAAGGAACATTTATACCAGCTCCATAATTAACATTGTCATAAAAAACTGCACCATCAATTTCAATTGAAATTGCACCCATTGCTGTATTGGCAAGACCGTTAGGAGTTCCGCAAGAGTGTGAGCCAGGATTTACAAGACCATTGAGGAGGCCGTCACCGAAATCATCTGTTACTTTGATTTCATAGCAACCTTGTCCAACCAAAGGAAACTCCTGTACATAAGTCTGGTCACAGCTCAGCGTACCCAGATCAGCACTGCTTGCTACTACATTTCCGTTCGGATCAAACACTGACCAGCCAATTTCTTCTGGCCAGAAGTCAGTAGTAAGAGTCAGTTTGGCAGTTTGATGTGCAGCTGGCTCAATTACTGACCATGGATATGAATTGTCATATGGAGCATCATCAGTGCCGCCATTAGGATTAATAACTCGTAACTCCAAACTTGAAGTTTCATCAATTGTTAAACCTGCTAGGTTAACATTTGCTGATTTAAATTCTGTCAGGCTACCAGTCCAGTCTTTAGTTCTTTTTAATTCACCATTGACATACAATTCTACTGTAGCAGATGTTAGTGTATCTGTACCTAGGTTTTTCACAGCAGCGATAAAAGAACCTTGCTGATACTCACCACAGAAATAACGATCAGAATAATTTCCGGACACAGATGCATCATCAGCTCCTCTGAAAGCTATATCGTGAACATAGTCAAAACTAGGATCTGCGATGTTGGCAAAGAAATAGTCATTTGATAAAAGCATGGCACCACTTGGGCGGATAATATACATAGTTGGCCAGTAGGAAAGTGCAAATTTCGCTGCGACAGTATTGTCTTCTACAATGTTGTATTCAACACCTGTGACCCAATCGCCTTGCGTATTTGTGCCTGTTCCAAGCAAGTCAGCGTGGCTAGTTGTAGCATCACCTTCTACGGAAAAAATAACCAGTTCGTCAGTTCCTTCAGGACCATAAGCATCCCAAAGGTTAGCCAATACATGGTTGGTGTGCAGATAGTAACATGGACCACACCAGGTAGCAAAAATGTCAATAATGACCACTTTGCCACTGTCCAGGTAATCCTGTATAACGTGGATATTACCATTAATATCTGTCAAAGTCAGGTTAGCTGGAACTTGTGTTCCATCTGCAAGTTGGGCGGAAAGCCCCGTAGTGA
>JALYSC010000264.1 GCA_030855005.1 Bacteroidota bacterium
TGGTTCACCGTTCCATCCTGACGTACTACCTTTGATACATGCCAGTACCCAAACATATCGGCCTCTTCTTCGGCTCCTTCAACCCCGTGCACACCGGCCATATGATCATAGCTGAATACATGGCCGACAGGACTGACATGCAGCAGATTTGGTTCGTAGTAACACCGCATAATCCATTAAAGGTCAGGTCAACACTGGCCAATGATTTTGACAGACTCCATATGGTGCAGCTAGCGGTCGATGACAATCCAAAACTAAGAGCATCCAATATTGAATTTTCCTTGCCCAAGCCATCCTATACTATCGACACTATGGCTTACCTACATGAGAAATATCCGGATCACCAATTTTCGTTAATCATGGGGAGTGACAACCTGGATACCATCCATAAATGGAAAAATTATGAATTGCTGCTGGCGAAGTATCCAATTCATATCTATAAACGCACAGGTACAGACGAGACACCGGTTCCCGTAAATGCCAATGTGGAGATACATGATGTGCCGCTACTGTATATTTCTTCGACATTTATAAGGCAGAGCATAGCTGAAGGTCATTCCATTCGATACATGGTGCCCGAGCCTGTCTTTCAATACCTTGATGGTTCCAGACTTTACAGGCAATAAATTCCGCCCTTAAGTCATTTAATACACGTGCTTTTAGCCCTTTTCATTTAAACAGGTGCACCCTGACAACATCCATATATTTGAACTGATGAAATTGAAAGTTTTACTCTTTGCGATTCTCTCCATTTGTTTTTCAATAATATACGCCCAGGGTGATTTGCGGATCGGTCAGTGGTCAGAGCATCTTCCCTTTAATACTGGCGTCACGGTAACTCAGAGCCCAACGCGCATTTATTATGGGACTGAATTTGCACTCATGTCCATTCTCAAATCGGATACTAATCAGGTCGAATTTTTTTCAAAAGTGGATGGCCTTAGTGATGTAGCACCTTCGTGGATCAAATATCACAATGGTCTTAGAAAGCTAATTATCGGGTATAAGAGTGGTAATATTGATCTGCTCGATTCATCCGGTATTACCAATTTTAATGACATTGTTCGTAATACATCTATTCAGGGCGATAAGCAGATACGTCACATATATACCAACGATGGACCGCTTGCTTACTTATCCACTTCTTTCGGACTCGTTGTACTAAATCTTGAAACAGGAAAATTTACCTCTTCTGTTTTTACCAATAGTACCGTCAATGCTTTCACTATTTATGAAGGCAAATATTATGTCGCCACGGATATAGGAATCTATCGATATGATCCTGCATCCGGCAATATCATTGAAAATTTTAGTCAGTGGGAAAAAATCGGCATCACCGGACTCGTCCCAAACTATACATCAGAATTTATTGCGGAACATAAAGGTGCTTTATACGCAGGAGGTCAGGGAGCTATTTATAAAAAAACAGGTGACGGAAATTTTACGCTGTTTCATTCACTTCCGGGGTATAAATTGAAATATTTATCTAATGAATCCTCCTTGCTTATCGCAGGATTTTCATGTGGAAATGACTGTAACGGTAAAGTCCTTTACTTTACCGAAAGTGCATATTGGCATGATAACGGTATCAACTGCACAGGCCGTCCTACTTATGCGATAGAAGATGAGACAGGCAGAATATGGTATGCAGATGAATACGCTCCTTTCAAGCTCGCACAAAATCATTTTACGCCATGTGATAACCTAATCTATGATACACCGTTTTCAGGTAATGTCAGTGAGATGGAAATCAAAGATGGTGTACTTTATGTAGCATCAGGTGGCGTAGGAGAAAGCTATGGCTACTCGGGAAATAAAGATGGTTTTTACACATTCGATCGTGTTCACTGGAATAATTATAATCAATTCAATAATCCCTCAATTGAAGCCACAGGACTGGAGAATTTTTTCCGGATACTTCCCCATCCAACACAGAATAAAGTCTATATAGGAACTTATTGGGGTGGGATTCTTGAATATGATTTTCAAAATTTTAAAGTGTATGATGATACCAATAGTTCGCTGCAGGGAGCTTTCGGAGATGAATTGCGTGAGCGTATAACAGGATTAGCCTTTGACAAGCAAGGAAACCTATGGGTCTCCAATTATATAGCACCACGGCCTTTGAGTGTATTAAAAGCAGATGGCACGTGGAAGTCTTTTGACCTGCCTTGTTCTAATATCACCAATGTATCGCAGCTTGTCGTTGATCAACGTGGGTATAAATGGATTACACTTTTCAGTCGCAATGCAAGTCTTATTGTCTATGATGACAGAGGAACGATTGATGATGAAACGGATGACCGTTGTATTCAATTGAGTGAATCGAATACAGAAATTCCAACCAACAGTATCTATAGTATCGCGGTTGACCTGGAAGGAGATATTTGGGTGGGTACTGCAGAAGGACCTGTAGTCTTCGACGGTGGTGGTGATATATTTAATGGACATGAAGGCAGTCGCATCAAGGTAGAACAGGATGGTGTGCTCAACTATCTTTTTGGTGAAGAGACCATTTATTCTATCGCCATCGATGGGGCTAATCGCAAATGGTTTGGAACCGGAAGCGGAGTATTTGTTCAATCCCCTGCAGGAAATGAAGAAGTTGCTCATTATGATACTAAGAACAGTCCCTTGCTTGATGACAGGATAATAGACATCGCTATTGATGGAAAGAATGGTATTGTGTACATCGCTACTGACGGAGGTATCATGAGTGTTAGGACAGATGCGATCAATGGAGATGAGGTCCATAGCAGTGATGTGTATGCCTTTCCCAATCCGGTCCGTCCGGATTATACTGGACCGATTGCTATCCGTGGTCTGGCACGCGATGCCGTTGTGAAGATTACGGATGTCAGGGGCCAGCTCGTCTATGAAAGTCGGGCTCTTGGGGGGCAGGCTATCTGGGATGGCAAAGATCTCAGCGGCCAGCAGGCGGAAACGGGAGTGTACCTTGTTTTTTCGACAGCGGGCAGTGACGGTTTTAATAAACCAGATGCCCTGGTAACTAAAATTTTGGTGGTGAAATAAGGCCCATCAAAAACCTGCCCTAAAAGGGAGACTTATAAAGCCCATCAAACCCCCTGCCGCCTGAAAGGAGGACTTATAATACCTATCAAATCCCGTGCATAGAAAGGGTTGTTTTTCCTAACTTATCCAAGCTGCGCCATGAGAGGGGGTTGAAATTTTTTCCCCATATCCTCAGCCTCAGCCTTAGCCTTATCCTCAGCCTTTTTCCAGCCTTGGCTTTCGCTTCCACTTTGATTTAAAGATTTTCTTACTTTTACGCTCCCTATTGACCCATGGTGTAATGGTAACACACCGGTTTTTGGTACCGATATTCAAGGTTCGAGTCCTTGTGGGTCAACAAGGTTTTGCACCTGAAAGAGTTGATAAACAGGAGGTAATAGATTTTTTATTTTCTAAAATAAAAATTATCTCCAAGTATCAAAAATCGATTCATATATTGTAATCCGCTCACCCCATTTACACTGCTCCGATTTGAATTAATGAGGCAAAGTTTTTGCTGCTGGATTTGTTGCTCCCACCTCTGCAGTTATTGAAAAACGGAAAATTTCTCTGAGTATTTCCCACCTGAAAGACAGGCTTTCAGATCGGTTTACTCAATGAAACACACCAGAAACTAAATAAGAAGCGCAATTCAGTAAAAATCCTGCTTCAGAACGAAGAGTTTTGGTATTTTTGAAAGCGATAAATAAGAATCCTATTTTTTTTAATCATAGAAAGTAACAAGCGGATGAAAATGAAATTAATTACCCTATCTGCGTTCAGCCTTCTGGCGACCTTTTCCTTTGCGCAGCCGCTGCTCTATAATGACGGAGCCATGATCAAGGTGCAGACAGGTGCTGTGCTCTATGTCGAAGGAGGTATCCAGAATACAGCCACCGGCACCATTGACAACGATGGTACTATCGAGCTCAAAGGCAATTTCGTTAATGCCGGCATGTGGGAACCCAGTCAGCCAAACATTCTTAAATTCAGCGGTGATGCTAGTTCAACTGTAACATCAGGAAATGCTGTTTATCAAAGTGTAGTGGTACAAAAAGGAAATAACTTCAATGTTACACTGGTTGATAACATGACAGTCAATACCAACCTGGACTTTAATGCAGCCGGATCAACAAGGCTTGCCACAGCTAGTAGTGCAAATCTAAAGATTGGCCCTGTTGGAACAGTTACTGGTTACGATTCAGATGAGTATGTCGCCACAGAGGGTACAGGGGTAATGGAAAAAGCAGTTACCGCTAATGGTACTTTTTTCTTTCCTGTCGGTGACCTGATAAACTATAGTCCTCTTTCTAGTACTTATACAGGTAGCGCATATGCTGCTGCAACACTTAAGACTAAAGTTAACGACCTTACTCATCCAAATAAACCTGCAGATGCAAGTGATTTCATTTCCAGATACTGGGATGTAGACGCAGCAGGTATTTCAACTTATACAAATTCCTTAACTGGTACTTATATCCCTGCTGATTTAACAGGAACAGCAAGTTTAGTAAAAGGTGCTGTATATGACGGAGTTGAATGGTCATATGCTGATGCTGCTGCCGGAGCAAATATTGTAATAGGATCTACGAATGATGCAATTGCAGATTTCACAGGGACCAACTTTTTTGGAAAAGCAATCTTAAAAGTCTTTTTAAGTTCATCACTTCCAAGCTCAGGAGTTCCACCAATGAACACAGCAATAAATTCTGTTATTCCTTTGGGTTCCCCATATTCAGCAACACCTTGGAATGCACCAGTAGTCACTGCGCCATCTATTCCAGCGACAGCAACGGATTGGATTCTTGTAGAAACTAGGGATGCATCTATTAATATTATCTCACAGACGAGTGCATTCTTATTAAGCACTGGAACTATCGTAAATCCTGACGGCACTCCACTCAC
This sequence comes from Bacteroidota bacterium, assembly GCA_030855005.1. Taxonomy (GTDB): domain Bacteria; phylum Bacteroidota; class Bacteroidia; order Chitinophagales; family Saprospiraceae; genus Opimibacter. The sequence goes on from JALYSC010000264.1 coordinate 4,918, forward strand.
TTTAAAAAATGCTGTTTCAAGTGCAATCGTTTCAATTCGCCATCGTAATCACCTAGGAATAAGGACTATCGGTAATCTTGATTTAGTAAATCCGACAATGCATGACTTTAGTACTGGTACAGGTCAGGCGTATACAAATACCACAATTGCTCCAATTCCACCAAATACTAACATGAGGTTAATTGGTTCAACGTATGCTCTCTGGG
>JALYSC010000005.1:0-8766 GCA_030855005.1 Bacteroidota bacterium
AATAAGACTTTCTTCAACCGTAATTTTCACATTGAACCTACCAATGTGTGCATCTACACCTGCAAATTTTGTAGTTACTCACGATTGATCAAACATCGAGGTGAAGGTTGGGAATATACGATGGAAGACATGCTCAACATAGTTAAAAAGTATGATGGGCAGCCAGTCACAGAAGTTCACATCGTAGGTGGTGTTTTGCCCCAATATGATCTTGATTTCTATTGCAACTTATTTCAAAAAATAAAAGAGCACAGACCAGAGCTTCATATTAAAGCGCTGACGCCTGTGGAGTATCATTATATTTTTAAAAAGGCGAAGGTGAGCTACGAAGAAGGAATGAAGAGAATTCTTGATTCCGGAGTTGATAGCCTGCCGGGTGGAGGAGCTGAAATTTTTCATCCTGAAATTCGGGAACAGATTGCAGCGGACAAATGTGATGGTGATCAATGGTTGCGAATTCATGAGATATGGCATGGTTTCGGAAAGAGATCCAATGCCACCATGCTATATGGTCATATTGAAAAATACTGGCATCGTATCGATCACCTGAGAAGGCTGCGCGAATTGCAAGATAAGACAGGAGGGTTTCAGACTTTTATCCCACTGAAATTTAGAAACAAGGATAATGAAATGTCCTATCTGACTGAAAGCACAGCAGTAGAAGATCTGAAGATGTATGCAGTATGCCGAATCTATCTTGATAATTTTGATCATGTCAAAGCGTATTGGCCTATGTTAGGCAGACAAATGGCACAGGTAGCTTTAAGCTTTGGTGTTGATGATCTTGATGGTACTATAGATGACACAACGAAGATCTATAGCATGGCCGGATCAGAAGAGCAGAATCCTGCCATGACCACTTACGATTTAGTAACACTGATAAAAAGCGCTGGTCGTATACCAATCGAGCGTGATACGCTATATCATGAATTACAAGACTGGAGTGATCATTCTTTTGAAGAGGATACTGAGTATAAAGGTTATATGCCCTTACCTATCCTTAACTAATGGGAACAGTCACAGGGTATCGTATGGCCCTCGTAGAATATCTCAATACATTTCCATTTTCTATAGGTCTAAGATTGAGTGGAGCTGACCATCAGTTGGAAATAGAACATGTGACCCCTTCTGAATGTGCACGATTATTTAAAGAAGGCAAGGTAGACATCAGCTTATGTCCGGTAGGAGCTTTGGATGAATTACCTGATTATGAAATTAGCGGTATGTATTGCATTGGTGCTGATGGAGTAGTGGGCACTGTTGTTTTGTTGAGCAATATTCCGCTTGAGAAAATTACAAGTGTTCGACTTGATTCGCATTCGCGTACTTCCAACCAATTGGTTCAGATATTAGCTGAACATCACTGGAAGCAATCATGGTCATTTTATTTTGACGATGAAAAAAATTTACCCGAAACCTGCCTGATGATAGGTGATAAGGTATTCGAACAAAAAGCACATTACAAATACAAATACGACCTTGCTGAAGCCTGGAAAGAGATGACGGGCCTTCCGATAGTGTTTGCTGTATGGATCACTCGGCCTGGCATACCCAAAGAGGTGATGGATACCATTGATCACGCATTCGAAACAGGAATGGAGTATATCGGGAGTAAAGAATCCATACTGGAAGATTGGCAAAAAGAATATCTTTTAAACTTTATTTCCTACCCGCTGGATCATGACAAACTGAAAGCTTTACGTCTTTACAGATCACTGTCACAATAATTTAGTTTGTTCATTTTTTCAAATTCCCATTTATGGTTATTGAATCGCAACCTTATGGACTGTCTCCCAAGACATGCGAACAGTTATTGGATGAATTAAAAAAGGGTAAAGCTGGTATTCTGCCGACAGATTCCGTATATGCCTTTGTTTGCTTGTCAGATCAGAAAAGTGGTTTTGAAGCTATCTGCAAGCTTAAGCACCTTGATCCTAAAGATGCTATGATGAGTATTGTGTGCAAGGATCTAAGCCAGGCTTCGGATTACTTTGTTCAATGGCAAACTTCAGTATACCGCATCCTGAATAAAAATCTTCCTGGCCCTTTTACTTTTATCCTTCAGTCCGGTCATCGTGCCCCTGCTTTTCTAAAAAATAAACGGAAGACACTTGGATTACGTATCCCTCAACATCCTGTTATTGAAATGTTGATGGGATTATCAGATATGCCGCTCCTGGTCAGCTCAGTTCGAAATGATGATGAAGTAGAAGGATACTTCCATGATTCAGAAGAACTCATTAAGCGGTTTGAAAAACAAGTGGGTTTTATTGTAACCGATGAAGACCGCGAGCAGGAAGCATCCACTATTGTCGATATGACTGGTGATGATCCGGTAATTCTCAGGCAGAGTAAGCATGAGTTGAGGATGTAATCCAAAGTCCAGGTATTTTCAATTGAAGGTGGAAATTTTTGATTTCGGATTTTTGATTTTTGATTTTTGATTTCGGATTAAATTTCGAGACCTGATTGTTTTAATTTTCGATTTAGCCTTTTAATTCTATGTTAATCATAATCAACAAAGGGTCTCACATAGAAAAGCATAAAACGCAGAGTCAATTTCGCGATTCACGACTGACGATTCATGACTGACGATTTTTACAGAAGGCTGTTGATCAGGAAGAATCCGACTAGGTAGATCCACATCACATCGATGAAGTGCCAGTACCAGGCAGTATGTTTTAATTTTCTTCTGTTAGGATCGCTGATGAAGAATAGTGCCACAGTTCCTTCTTTGTGTGCAAGGTAGAGTGGCCATAGGATGCGGATGAGGAAAGGAAATCCTGCTACTACATGCAAAAAGTGCAGAATGGATATGGCGTAGAGATATCCATGCCCACCGCTGGAGCCTGGCAGCAGTTGTTGTTGCATTAATTGATTCCATGCTATGGATTGGAGAATCAGGAAAGTAACAGTGGAGAGAACAGTCAGATATCCATTTTGCAAAACAAGTTTGTCGTTTTGAAGATCAAATTGTTTTCTGCATTGTTGAATAAAATAGCTGCTGGATGCAAGAACAATAGAATTGATGACGAATAGCCAGGGAATATGGATGCTCGGCATTTCTTTATCAATCCTTGTATATATATAGGCAAAAGTTAATGCTCCGAAGAGGGCAGTAATACCCAAAAAGAGCAGAAACATTATGATGGATGATGGATGAATTGAATACGATCTTTCGTTATACTCCCGGGTCATATTACCATTAAGATTTTATCAAAGACAACTGGCATATACTGCACGACACTTATAGTCCCAGTATTGCCCTACTTTTAAAGTACGAAACACAAATATGAAGATAAATCGAATATGGGTCGGATTGCTATTGATGATGATATTGTCATTGAATGCCAATGCCCAGTTGCGTTATGATATTATTGCAAGTCATGAAGGAACTGAATACACCATGCCCTGGACTGGTGGATTTAACGCGCCTCAATTTGCAAATATTGATTTTAACCGCGATGGAATTACTGATTTGATCAGTTTTGACCGGCAGGGAGATATTCTTCGGACGTACATTCATTTGCCAGCCTCAGGAAGATGGATCCAGACCTGGGAGTATGAATCTATATTTCCACCTCTTTTCGATTGGGTTCACATCGCAGATTATAATGGAGATGGTGTCGAGGATTTATTTACCAGTTCTATTAAAAGTGGAGTAGGAGGAGTGACTGTGTATAAGGGCTCTTTTGAAAATGATACCTGGGCTTTTACACAGATTCCGGATCGGGATAAAAATTATCTGCAGATTACTGTAAGTGGTGGGTTGACCAATCTATTTGTATCATGGGATGATATTCCATCCATTATAGATGTTGATGGCGATACGGATCTTGATATACTTTCATTTGAACCAGGAGGAAGTTATATTCATTATTATAAAAACATTTCAATCGAACAAGGTTGGGGTAGAGATTCTCTTCGTTTTACACTATCTGATATTTGTTGGGGAAGAATGCTTGAGAATGAATTGACTGAGGAAGTATATCTGAGTGAAGATCCCACAAAGTGCTCGGATGGTAATTTTGCGGGTGGAGATATAATTCGTCCTCGGCATTCTGGGAGTACTATCATGACACTTGATTTTGATTTTGATGGTGACCTTGATGCTTATGTCGGAGACATTTCATCCCGGAGGATTGTCTTTTTGACAAATGGCGGAACTCCGCAACAAGCGTGGATCACTGCACAGGAAGTGCACTTCCCTGCAAATGAAGAGCCTGTGGAAATTCCATATTTCATTGCAGGATATAGTGTTGAGCTGGATGATGACCCGGAACCTGAACTATTAACGGCTGTTAATTCACGTGCATTAGCGGAAGATCGTCAAAGTGTCTGGCGATATGACGATAATATTTTAACCGATGGCCCGATAGAATATCAACTGACAGAAAAAGGTTGGTTGCAAAATGAAATGATTGATGTGGGATCTCATAGTCGCCCGGTATTTGTGGACATCAATGGTGATGATATGAAAGACCTGGTTGTGGGTGGTTATTATTTTACAGAAGCAAGTGAAACTCGTATACCATCGTTGTGGTATTTCAAAAATGCGGGAATACTTGATCAGCCTTATTTCACTCTTGTGTCAAAAGACTATCTTGGCATGAGCCAGTTTGCTGCCAATCCAACTTTCGATTTTGCTCCTGCTTTTGGGGATATAGATAATAATGGAAGCGTTGATTTAATTGTGGGCGATCAGAATGGAAAATTATTTTTTTACCAGAATGTAGCTGATGAAGGTGATTCAATGATTTTTAATGCTCCTGTTTATCCTTACATGAATATCAATGTTGGAGTTTCTGCTGCACCGCAAATTGTCGACATAAATGGTGATGGGTTATCCGATTTAGTTATAGGAGAGCGTACTGGTAATGCTGATATCTCAGGTAGGTGCAGCGTATTTAATTATGTGCAGAATATAGGGTCCACTGGTAATGCTTTATTTAGCCCTGATCTGAAAGTAAGTCCGAATTCAGATTGTTTTGGGAGGACATTATTTGATATTCCAATAGGTCTGCCTCAATACAGCACGCCTTCTATTGTACAAACCGATGATGGTCTCATACTCCTGACAGGAAATGAACCAGGTGACATTCAAATATATGGTGACCTGCAGAATGGTCTCACCGGACAATTTACTGTACTAGATGATTCTTATGGTAACATCAATACAGGAATCAGAAGCGCTCCTGCATTAGGTGACATCAATAATGATGGAAAATTTGAAATGATCATTGGCAACCAGCGTGGTGGCCTCGAATTATTTACAACAGATATATTAGTAGGAACCACAAGTGTTGTAGAACCTGGTTCTCCTTCCTACAAACCTTACATCCTTGTTCATGATGTGCAGGAGGGTTTAGTAAATGTTATTTGGAAAAATGAAACTGGAGTTGCGCATCTTATGGATATGAATGGGAAGAGAATTGCACACCAGGACAGTCAGCATTCAATTAATATGCAAGACTATCCTTCAGGACTGTATTTATTGCAGATAGAGTTGGATGGAAAATTTTGGGTAGAGAAAATCGTGAAGATATAGGCAAGGTGGCTTCGACAAGTCTACTGCATGGCAACAGTTTGTTACATTAAGTTGACTTGCATATTAGTTTGATTTACAACAGCAGGCTCAGCCACCTTGAGACCTTCAACAAACAAAGCGATTTGCCATGGGCGGATACGCTAATTACGCAGAGATATTTAACAACGAATTGGCGCAGATTTGTTCTTCAGGTTATATATGAATACACTGATGAAGTTGAAGATGGACAAGGAGTAGTGAGTATCAAATTTGTGAAAAATCATTATTAAATAATTTTGCGCCCATCTGCGATCCAGGCGTTGTTTTACGCCAATTACGCAGAGATATTTAAAAACGAATTGGCGCAGATTAGTTCTTCAGGCTATATAAGAATACACTGATGAGGTTGAAGTTGAACAAATGGTATTGAGTATCAAATTTGTGAAAATTCTTTTTTAAATAATTTAGCGCTAATCTGCGATTTGACGGGCGGGTACGCTAATTACGCAGAGATATTTAAAAATGGATTGGAGCAGATTTGTTCCTCAAGAGCCACATGATTTCACTGATGAATTGAAGTCGGACTACAGATCAATGAGAATTAAATTTGCGAAAATTCGTTTTTAAATAATTTAGCGCTAATCTGCGTTTGAGAACAGAATCCCCAATCAATATTTTTCCCATACCTGCTTACTTCCACTTCCATAAGTCAGCATCAGATTATTTCCTTCCTTATAATATCGGGCATATTCCTGCCAGCCCTGTCCGGCATTGAGATAGATAATTTTATTCTCTGCTTTCCATGAAACCTCGTGCACATCACCATCGCCAGAATCGATGGAAGAATTAGATCCTCCACCTGCAGTGCGACCATCGGTATATAATAGTGAGCCATCTGAATTGATGTTCATAAACCAATCTGTTGCAAAACTAAAGTCACCACTTACATAGGAGTCAGTATATCTCCAACGACCTACTAATGTCTGGTCAAGAGTTCCTTTCTCAATTTTAAAATTGGTCTGTGTAGTAGATGATGTGCCTGAAGTTGGAGCTGTATCTGATAATTTTTCAAAAACCAATTCCATGTCTTCTTCTCTTCCTGTCAGTGGATTTATATCATGAATTTTAACCGTCAATAATTTTCCAGCCAATTGAGATCTAAATGGAATCGATGATTGAGTTTGAGGATCTGCCATCGTTCCATCGCATTGATCACCAATGATAGTGCCATGGAGATTTAAAACATATCCATTGACATTAATCAGCCCTGTCCACGCATTTCCTTTCGCCTCACCCTGCATTGGCGCCGTTAATCCCAATATGGTTCCTTCGAAATATCCGGTCCACTGGGAGGTTATTTGAGAGGTCAGCGCGTTAGTAGCTATAAGAAATACAATTAGAAATGGATATTTCATTGAAGTTTTATGGTTTATAGCTTATATGGTTATTGTGAATCAAGAAATTTTCATTTACGATCATACAAAATCAATTTATTATTCTTTGCCTCACCCTTCTCTTACTCTCTTACACACTTACATACTTACTCTCTTACTTTTTGAGATCCTTTAAAATCTCTCTTGCAATAACCAGCTTCTGTATCTCGGAAGTGCCTTCACCAATAGTGCATAGCTTGCTGTCGCGATAATATTTTTCAACCGGAAAATCTTTAGTATATCCATAACCTCCGAAAATCTGGACAGCATCTGTGGATATTTGTACACATATTTCCGAAGCATAATATTTGGCCATCGCAGCTTCTTTAGTGCAGCTCTTACCGGCATTCTTAAGATCCGCTGCATTTCGAAGCAGTAGTTCAGCAGCTTCTATTTTGGTTGCCATATCAGCTAATTTGAAACTGATCGCCTGAAAACTTGCAATTGGTTTTCCAAACTGCTGTCGCTCCTGGGAATATTTAACGGATGCTTCATACGCACCTTTTGCAATGCCCAGTGCAAGTGCTCCAATAGAAATACGTCCGCCATCGAGTATCTTCATCGACTGAATAAATCCATCACCAACTTTACCAAGAATATTGGCCGCAGGCACACGACAATCCTGGAAGATCATCTCCGCAGTCTCTGAAGCCCGCATTCCCAACTTATTTTCTTTTTTTCCGGCATTGAATCCCGCTGTGCCCCGCTCTACCACAAATGCAGTCATTCCATGACTATCGAGCAAATCACCTGTTCGAGCGATAACTACTGCTACATGACCGGATTTACCATGGGTTATCCAGCATTTAGTCCCATTGAGTATCCACTCATCACCATCCTGAATAGCCACACACTGCATACGCATGGCATCACTTCCGGTATTAGGCTCTGTCAGACCCCATGCGCCGACCCATTCACCCGTAGCCAATTTAGGAATCCAATGCTGACGCTGCTCTTCTGTGCCGAATGTATAAATGTGGTTGGTGCAAAGAGAATTATGAGCAGCTACTGAAAGGCCTATCGACCCGCAAACCTTGGCTACTTCCGTTATGACCGTGATATATTCCTGATAACCAAGACCTGAGCCTCCGTATTCTTCAGGAATTAATACCCCTAAGAAACCCTGATCACCAAGCTGGTGCATAAGGTCCATAGGGAAATGCTGGGTCTCATCCCATTCCATTACGTGAGGTAATATGTGCGTTTGGGCGAACTGCCTGGCACTTTCCTGTAGGATCTGCTGATCCACCATTGTATGTTTCTCTGAAGACATGTATGTCAGTTCAATTTGATTGAAGCTATAAAGATAAAAACCCCCTCCTTAAACGCAGGAAATGTGTTATAACCCGTCAAATTATAGTTAAAACTATAACAGATCCTGAATATAAAATCCCAATTTTATTTCCATGCCTATTTGAATCAAACTACTCCGATAGCCTTCATTGCTTAACTCAATCAGGAGCTAAAGGAAAAACAAATAACTATCTTATCAAATAAGGATGGTGTTGGTCCGAGGGATAACATAAAAAGACGGTGGTTATTGCCACCGTCTTTTTATACATTTTGTGCATTCAATTCTTTATTCCGATTTTATCCATTTAAACGCTTCTACTGAATTTTGTTTTTGAAGCGTGAAGATGTATAGACCCGGGTTGAAACGTGACATGTCCATTTGCAATTTATTTGTGCCTGCAAGTGAGGTGAGGGCATGATCAGAGAGTATCCTGCCTGACATATCCGAGATGATCAGTCGTATAGGCTCTACGTAAGGTGTGTGCCATGAGATATTGATTATATCATTTCCCG
>JALYSC010000005.1:8776-18445 GCA_030855005.1 Bacteroidota bacterium
TGGTACAACTGTAACATTTGATGATGGATCTGAGGTAGTTCTGTTAGTAATCTTAGCAGGCGTATCGAGGGAAGGCTCATTATCCTCTGTTGTGGCCTTCTGAATTTCAGGTATTGCGTAGTTAGCAAAGGTTAATGTATCCACCCAATAGCTGCCTGTACATTCACAACTGCCGTAAAAGTCCGAAACGTTCAATTTGTATTTGCGCACACCAGCCTGAATATCTCCTCTAACCAATGGAATACAATCACGATATGCTTTTCCTTTATCAACGTCGTCTTTATCGCCGTTAGGAGTACCATCTATACAAGCTCCATTGATTGTCCAATCGTGTTTCAGGAAATCACTTTTTCGTTGCACTTTAGCGATAACGTAGGGTCCATCGTGAGTAAGGCCTTCGAGAAAGAAGATAGCTTCCTTTAAATAAATATCTCTGTCGTTCGTAGTCCCTTCGTGATCAGGATGATGCTGATCTACATACAGGATGACATTGTTGCATGGTACAAATGGTGCTTGGGGGCAAACATTACCGCAAGCACCACCGCAGTCTACAGATGTTTCATTGCCATCTAGAATGCCGTTGTGGCAGTACACGCAGGATCCATTACTCTGATTGGCATTTGGATTATAATTATCAGCCGCAGGATCAGTGCATCCGGGAATGATACATGATGCTGCACATGTGCTACCACCACAATCCATTCCTGTCTCATCGCCATTCATAATACCATCTGTACAAGTCTCACATGATCCATTATCTACTGTGGCTGCCGGATTATAATTATAGGCTAGCGGATTCATACAACCGGGAATTTCAGGACACGGTTGACAAAGCGTTCCTCCGCAATCTATACCAGTCTCATCTCCATTCAACAAACCATCTGAACATGTCTCGCATGATCCATCATCATATATTGCTGCCGGATTATAATTATGTGCATTCGGATTTTTGCAACCTACAACAGGCTGGTAAACGCAATTAGCCTGGATGTCAGGTTTATTTAAACAACCAGTTGTATTGCCTGTGATGACAAAATTGGAGGTGCCACTATTAAGATAATTGCAAATGGATTGTACACCGCATATCGATAATTGAGGGCATTGCATCAAATAGAGAAATGTAATATTAGCCGCATTGAGGTTGTGTAGTCCATAGATGCTGGTCAACGCAGGATTGTTTTGGATGTGAATAAATCCCTGGTTGGTGGTCACACCTGAAAAATCAATAACGCTGGTGAGATTTGTATTCTCAACAATAACGATAGGTCCTGATACAGTGGTCAGATCATCGAAGGCTTGAAATTGAGTCAATGCATCATTGTTATTGAACCAAAATCCTGTTCCTAACGAGACCAGGTTGTTGAATCCATTGAAAGTTTGAATGGAGGGATTGTTAATGACATATAAGAATCCACCTATCGACTGCAGCGAATTCATACCGCTTACAGACTGAAGTCCGGAGTTGCCATCTATATAAAAATTGACACCAATTGTAGTAAGTCCGCTAAGTCCTGATAAGTTGTTCAATGCAGCAGTATTAGTCACATTGAGCGTACCCGTCACGGTCGCAATATTTGACAAAGGAGCTAAGCTGGTAATCGAATTGATTGGACTTGACGCAATCGATAGGTTACCGTTGATCTGCGTACAATTTGGATAGTTTGCCAGGAAGGCATTTATCTGTGCTTGTGTATTCAATGATACTGACCCCGGCGGGCATTGGGCAGATGCGTTGGATAAAAGGAAAAAGGAGCACAACAGTAAGAGCAGGCCATGTCGGCACCAGGAGTATTGTATGCAATAAGGTCGGAAAGGAAAATTTTGATTCATAGCTAAAGTTTTTTGAAGCGTTAGTTTGTTTTAACGAGTTCAAAATTAGCTATGACAGTTTCCAGGGAAATATAACTTTAGTTATAGTATCAACCCTTTTAAAAGCCATGGGAAGTATCAAAAATCCACCATGGATCATTTCATCCCGACTATGGACACAGAAAAAATTGAGGGGATGGATGGTACTTAATTGTAAATACTGACCAAGAGAAGAAAAATCTCTTCGCCCAGGATTTCAAACAATATTGGCGGGATCTATCCTATGTTCTGGTGATTTCAATAAAACTGAATTCGTCGAAATACATTTTAGCTTTTCCCAAAACTGAATTCGTCGAAATACATTTTAGCTTTTACTCCAAAATGCAATTCGTAGAAATACATTTTAACTTTTATTCCAAAATGCAATTCGTAGAAATACATTTTGACTTTTTCTTGAACGGTCAAATTAAAAATGAAGTTCCGCAAATTGCTTTTGTGGGAAGAATGGCCTCCCTTCTTCTATCGTTTCCTCTACTGCGTGACGGCGGGATCTGCGCTCCGACCTTCTTCCTTTCTTCTCCCGCAGCATCTCTGAAGAAATGGCGAGATCTCCGCTGCGCTCCGACCTTCTTCCTAATGCTGTCCGAAAAGATCTTTGTTTAGAGCCTCCAATGCTTTCTGTTTGTAACTGGTGTCTATCAACACCGAAATATTACTTTCACTACCACCTGAAGAGATCATGCGGATCGGAATATCTTTCAACGGCTCCAATACCTGGACGGCAATACCGGACTGATCTTTTTTGAAAGCACCAACAACGCAGATGATGGATTGATTTTTATCAACCGTGATCACACCATATTCCTTTAGGTCTTCTACAATTTTATCCAGTTGGCTGTCATCATCAATAGTCAGTGATACTGCAACTTCTGCAGTCGTGATCATATCAACTGATGTCTTATGATGTTCGAAGACTTCAAATATTTTTCGAAGGAAACCATGCGCCATCAACATATGCGATGACCTGATGTTGATGGCGGTGATATTATCTTTAGCTGCAACTGCCTTTACACCACCGGTTTCAGCAACAGCTTCGCGGTGGATGATAGTTCCTTCTGAATCCGGATTGAGTGTATTGAGTAATCGAATTGGTACACCAGCTTCACGCGCGGGACGTACACACAATGGATGTAATATTTTAGCTCCGAAATAAGCAAGTTCTGCAGCTTCCGCATAACTAAGCTCATCAATGCGGCTGGTCTTCTTTACAATACGTGGATCATTATTGTGCACTCCATCTATATCTGTCCATATCTGGATTTCATCTGCTTCGAGTGCTGCTCCAATAATAGTTGCGGAATAATCACTTCCTCCACGCTGAAGGTTATCTATACAATTTGATTCGTTGACACAGATATATCCCTGTGTGATATACAGATGATGGTGCCCTGCTTTCGTAATACAATCATTGAGCAACTCACGAATAGTATTCATATCAGGTTCTCCCTGTTTCGTGCGCATAAAGTCGAATGCAGATAATAACCAGGCATCATGACCACGTTCCTGCAAGAGGAGACTAAACAGTAGAGTAGACATCAATTCTCCATTCGCAACAAACCATTTTGCATCTCTTGTCGCCGAGTCTGCCATTTTAGCCTCAAGGGTAATAAAGATTTTATCTAAAAAATCAACCGCATTAGACTTCAATTCATGATCATTCAGCAGTTCATTCACATAGACTGCATACTGATCTTTTAACTTCAGTAGGATCGGTGTAGATTCTTCAACAGGTAGCTTTGACAGTTGGATCAAAGCATCAGTAGTTCCCGCCACTGCTGAAAGCACCACTACTTTCTGATGATCATCACGAGTCACGAGATCAGCCACTGATTTCATTCTTTCCGCCGTCGCCTGTGAAGTGCCACCAAATTTGTAAATGATCATATTCGAAATTGATTTTCAGATGTAATTTGATATATGGGAATGAGAAAAATTTAGCCAATTTGAATGTTAGAAACCAGATGCCAGATTCCAGACTCGAGATGCAATTATATACATGACTTTCCTGAGTTATTCTGTGTTAATTCTAGTACAGTCATTCAAATGATTTTGTCTCAAGTCTGGCATGATATATCTCGCATCTAAATTAGGCATTATTAATATTTGCCATATTTTGATTCAAGAGAAGTGGAAACGAGAATTGTGGTGAGCTTGTCGAATCTATACCAGCCTCCTTGTGCAAAATATATAATCTTTCTTCTCCTAAATTATTTGGTACTTATTCAATTTCTCAATCATGAAATAGTTGTATCTCGAGTCTGGAAACTGGAAACTGGTATCTGGTATCAAAAAGTGCCAATCGAAATCCGAAATTCCATGTTGCGACACTTCGACAAGCTCAGCGCACCACCTTCTTATCTCATCCTTATGCTACAGCTCACAAACCATCAAAAATCAAAGATCCAAAATCTACTCGTACTTCTCTCCCCACCATTCCTTCATCTTGCGATGTAATTCCTGTTCGTGTTTATTATCGCCGGTAAAATAAAAAGTAGTGCCGGATATTTCCTCAGGAAGAAATTCCTGTTCTGCGAAATTACCTTCAAAAGAATGAGGATACTTATAAGCTTTCCCATAATTCAGATTCTTCATCAATTGGGTGGGGGCATTACGGATATGTAAGGGCACACTTAAAGATCCGGTGTTATTCACAAGGTCCATAGCTTTATTGATAGCCATGTAAGCCGAATTGGATTTAGGACTCGTCGCAAGAAAGATCGCCGTCTCTGCCAGGACTATTCTCGCTTCCGGCATACCTATAAACTGGATGGCATCAGCACATGACTGTGCCAATAACAACGCATTGGGATTAGCTAGTCCGATGTCCTCAGCAGCAAGCACAACCATTCGTCTTGCAATAAATTTAATGTCCTCACCTCCATGCAGCATCCTGGCAAGCCAGTAAATCGCTCCATTGGGATCAGATCCTTTCATGGATTTGATAAAAGCGGATATGATATCATAATGCTGCTCACCACTTTTATCATACAAGGCAATATTGCGCTGGATGGCATTTGTCACCGTTTCATTATCAATGATCACCACTTCTTCTTCATGGCTGCTGATCAGTTCAAGAGCAGATAAAAGTTTCCTGGCATCACCTCCAGTCAGTTGCAACAAAGCGTCATCCTCCTTAATGATAAACTCCTTTTGCTTCAACTCCTCATCTTCTTTAATTGCTCTTGCAATGAGTTTACGCATCGTATCCGGCTCGAGTGGCTTCAATACATAGACCTGGCTTCTCGAAAGTAGAGCTGAGATCACTTCAAAAGATGGATTTTCTGTGGTGGCTCCTATAAGAGTGATGGTACCATCTTCGACCGCCCCTAACAGGCTGTCCTGCTGCGATTTGCTGAACCTGTGAATCTCATCTATGAACATAATAGGTCCTGCTTTATCGAAGAAGCGTTGCTTTTTAGCCTGCTCGATAGCATCGCGGATATCCTTCACGCCACTATTAATAGCAGAGAGCTGTACAAAAGGCCTGCCTGCCTCATTGGCAATCACCCGCGCCAGTGTAGTTTTGCCCACGCCCGGAGGCCCCCACAATATCATGGATGGCAGCTTACCGGAACGAATTGCTTTGAGCAAAACCGCATTTTCTCCTAATAAATGTTCCTGCCCCAGGATATCACTTAATGTCCTGGGCCTCATACGTTCCGCCAGTGGAATCGATGCCATTGCTTTAATCTTTTTTGAAAAAATATTTACCCCATACCCAACCTTCATCATCTGACCTCCGTATAATGGGTCATAACCGAGTATTAACTAAACCAAAATAATTGATATAAGTATGTTGCAACGAAAACTTTTACTCATTTCCCTCTTTACAGTTATGGTGCTACTGCGTCTTACCGCCCAGGTTGTGACCGTACATGGATTAGTGACAGGTGTCACAGGCGACCCGGTAGAAAATGTGGACGTGACGATCACGGCTTTTTTTACAGATTCCTCGGGCGTCTTTGAAACAGTCACTACTAATTCGGAGGGAATATATCAGTTTGAGTTCAACGCTCCTCCTAATGTGCAGGGATGGCTTCAGGTCGGTATCGTTAATTGCTGGGGAGCCTTCATCTCCGAAGATTTTAATATTCTATCTACTCCGGTTGATTTTGAAGCCAATTTTGAATACTGTGAGAACATCACAATTGATTCATGTATCGTCATCATCAACGAAGCCTGGAATCCCGGCAGTTTGCCAGTATTGGTGGCTTGGACTCCTTTCGCAAGTGAGGCAGAATATTTTTGGAGTACAGGAGATACAACTGAACAGATTACACCGTTTGTAACGGGAGAGTATTGCGTAACTGTAACTTTCCCTTTTGGATGTGAAGCAGTAGATTGCTACACATTTCAGGATACTTTTCAAAATTGTTTTGCATGGATATCCGTCACAACTAGCCAGGATGGCACTATCACACTTGAAGCTAATGGAAGTGGTCAGGGACCAAATACTTACTTATGGAACTCAGGTGAGTCTAGTAATATCCTCCTCAATGCCGGACCTGGCACACACTGTGTTACGGTAACTGATTCTACAGGATGTGCTTATGGCACATGTATATTCCTTGATGATCCAAATTTCTGTGAGGTGTATGTGTATTGTGATCCTTCGGGTGCTCTTGTCGCCCAGGGATATGGTGTAGAACCTATTACGTATGCATGGTCCACTGGCGAGACCGGTCAGGTGATTTTTCCGTCAGCTTCAGGTTTGTATTGTGTTACAGCCACGGATGCTAACCAATGTGCGGCTTCATCCTGCTATGACTACTTTTCATTTGATACCTGCTTTGTCTACATGTCAGCCTTTTTATATGATTCCTCGACGATTGCGTTGCAGGCGTTTAATGGTTTTTGGGGAGATAGTTCAACCTTTATCTGGAGTACAGGAGATACAGGAGATATCATCATTATTGAAGATCTGTCACAGGATTATTGCGTAACGATGACCCAGACGAATGGCTGCGAAACGACTGCCTGTTTTGATGCATCCAATTGGTGCTATGCAGCTGTAGATGTATTTTATGTAGACACAACCACGGCAACATTAAGTGTCTATGTGGATCCGATTTTCAGTGTGGGCGGCATCCAGATCAGCTATGCATGGAGCAATGGTGACACCACATCCACAATCGATGTATCAGCATCAGGAAGTTATTGCGTGACAGTTTCACTTGGAGCTGTTTGCGTAACAGAAGCCTGCACTTATGTAGATTTTGATAGTCTTCAGTTTGCATGTGCAGCATGGGTTATCACTTATCCCGATTCTAATGGCAATTGGTTTGCTGAAGTGTTTGCGTGGGGCTATGGTACATTTGATTATCTGTGGAGCAATGGTGATACAACATCAGTGACCCAGTTATCATTTCCAAATGCATATGCTTGTGTTACAGTTACAAGTTCATTCGGATGCGAATCTGTTGCATGTGCAGACAGCTTGTTTAATCAATGTGAAGTCTATGCTTCAATCTTCTATACAACTAATACTACAGCTGAAATCACAGCGAATGTGTGGGGTGGTCAGGGTGGGACCTATACTTGGTCTAACGGAGAGAACGGTCAGACAATCCAGGTAACTGAGGAAGGAACATATTGCGTGACTTATGTTGGTGGTGGATGTACATCTACAAAATGTGTATATGTATATTTCTCATCTGCGTGTAGTGTGTTTATTGAATCAATACCTAATCCTGGAGGAGGCACTTTAGTTACTGCCTATCCTTATGGTACACCACCATTCACTTATCTATGGGACAATGGTGCGACAGAACAATCTCAGATAATTGATTTTGGTGATCCTAATGTATGTGTTACCGTAACTGATTCAATAGGGTGTGTCGCTACCGGCTGCAATTATAAATTTGATTCTTGCAATGTTGTATTAATTTATGAAAACTATGTCACACCACAGATCCATATTCTTTCACAGACTCCGTTACTATATGGTGTTTGGAACAATGGTGATACAACGCAGGAAATACTTGAAATCACAGAAACAGGATGGTATTGCGTCACTACATATGATATCTACGGATGTGTTGATTCGACCTGTATCGAAATTCAGACGTTGGAGCCAAATATGGTTCAGAATAGCATCAATGGATTTGTATATGCTGACAGTATACTGAACATTCAGGGAATAGTGGTTGCTTACAATACAAATTCCAATGGTGAGGCATTTCAGATTATTGATTCAGCCCAGATTATTGACCATTACTATAATTTCCCAGACCTATCAAATGGTTTATATCTGCTGAAAGCAGTGATTGCTCCTAATACAAATGGTTACGACGAATATATGCCAACTTACCATTTGTCAAGTGCAGCATGGGAAGTAGCAACACCCCATGTATTACCGTTTTTTCTTCAGGTGACTACAGATATCTGGATGTTACCAATCGATACATCTAATGGCACAGGTGTGATTGGTGGAGTGATTACGGATCCAACTGGTTTCACAGCTGATGAAGGTCAACATTCACGTGATGGAGAAGGCCAGGCTGGCATCACAATCCTGTTGAGCGATCAATATGGAACCCCAATGGATTACACTGTCAGTGCTGAAGGTGGAATCTTTACTTTCACAGGTCTCGCTTTCGGAACATACAGGATTACTTACGATATACCCGGCATTCATTCACGAGATATCTGGGTAACACTCTCACCAGAAAATCCTGAACACTTACAGGTTGTTCTGATTGTAGAATATTCAGTTGCAGTCGAAGAACCAACTAGTATCGAAGTTTCGATATCACCGAATCCAGCGAAAAATGAAATTAACATTACTGTACCCGTTACATTCTCTTCTTATGCTGTACAGATTGTGGACATGCAGGGAAGAGTAGTGTACGCAGGCAGCGTGAAGAGCAACAATGGTATCATGCACATTGAGGTAAGTGATTATGCATCAGGTTTATATCATGTAAATCTAAGAGGCGAGAATCATGCTTACTTCGGCCGGTTTGTAAAACAGGAATGATGAGCAAGATCCTAAAGATCTCTTATTGAGAAAAGGGCTGCTATCAGGTCATTTAGAGGGAATGATCGGTTAGTAGCCTTTTCTTTTACCTCTTATTATGAATATCGAAGATCTTCTTATCCAACAATGTATTCAGGGTGACCGGAAAGCACAACTCCGGTTATACGATCAATGCTACACTTATATGATGTCGATATCCATCCGTTATTGTAAAGACCATCAGGAAGCGGGATCAAGATTGAATCTCGCTTTCCTAAAAGTCCTTCAGCACCTTGACCAATATGATCACGCAGGATCTTTCAAAGCATGGGTGTCCAGAATTACCTTACGAAGCATCATTGACGAATTCAGATCACAGCAGAAACATTATCAGGTCAACGTATATCAAGGTCAGTCAATCACAGATCAAACCTGGCCGCAGGCAGAAGTAAATCATATCCTTGAAGATATCGATGCAGATCACCTGCTGCGGATGATACACCAACTATCTCCAATGGATCGACAGGTATTTAACCTTTTTGCACTTGATGGATATAGGCACAAAGAAGTTGCCACAATGCTCAATATTTCGGAAGGGACATCGAAATGGCATGTACACGAAGCCCGGAAGAAATTGAGAGAAAGTATTCTAAAAGAATCTAAATCAACATCATTGAAATGAAGAATAACTTCGATGATAAGGTCCGCAGTAAATGGGAAGAAAAACAATTTCCCATAGATGACCTCCAGAGACAAGAAATGATACGGATGCTTGATAAAGCTCCTCGTCGCAGAATAGGACTATTTTGGTGGTTTGGAAGTATTGGTGCACTGGTTACTGT
>JALYSC010000006.1 GCA_030855005.1 Bacteroidota bacterium
GTTAATAATATATCACCCATCATTGGCAGAGATTGTTTCCTCGCCGATACAGCTGTCATAGTCGGTGATGTTGTCATGGGGGATCAGTGTTCGGTTTGGTGGAGTGCTGTAGTAAGAGGGGATGTCAATTCCATCCGTATTGGAGATCGCGTCAATATTCAGGATGGTGCAGTAATACATTGCACATTTCAAAAGTCAAAAACGATTATTGGCAATGATGTTTCTATAGGACACAATGCGATCGTGCATGGATGTACCATAGAAGATGAAGTGTTGATTGGTATGGGTGCGATTATCATGGACCTCACTGTTGTGCAGAAGAATGTAATTGTAGCCGCAGGCGCAGTTGTCCTGGAAAATAGCGTCCTTGAATCTGGCTGGATCTATGGTGGAACACCTGCACGCAAATTGAAAGAAATAGATCCTGAGACACGCCAGTTTTTTATCACCCGTACCGCAGGTAACTATATTAGATATGCAGAGTGGTTCAAGGAAAGATAAAAGATAAAAGGTAAAAATCCAAAATCCAAAATCCCAAATCCGAAATCCTTGCATCCCTGTGCACTTCGTATGCGTTCCATGTTTTTAATTTTACCGCTGGCGCGTCGTCTTTTAGAATCCTGGGGAGTTGGATTATAAGAATTCATACTCCTCTTCTAATATCATAAAGTCAGAAGAATGTCTGCATTATGGCAATGGTCCTGACGGGACCACATTTACGTAACCGCGGGTGGTACCCGCGGAAGAGATGCAGCCTGCAAGGCTGCGTCTTAAAAGACACCCCCCCATTTAGTTTTCCATTGTCGTTGCAGAGCCAGAGCTCTAGCGACAATGGAAAACGTGTGAGTTATTTTATTTTTTTAATTCCCTTCGACAAGCTCAGGACCGCGTTTAAAAATTGAAACCGTAAATTTCGTGCGCATGGAGTCAGGTATGGTTCAGCGTGCTCTTTACAAGTCCGTGTGCCTAATGAAATATCTATCTCAATCCCAAATCTGAAATCCCAAATCCGAAATGATTTTTATCCTTTATCTCCAAAATGATTCAAATAATCTTTCCTCGACGCTTCAATAACCTCCAGTGCTTCCGCTCTGCCGTATATGTATGGAATATCAACAGGCTGCAGTGCTCCAGGAGCCAGCTTATAGGTGAGAAAATAATGACGCAGGCGCGTTACAATGGCTTCAGGTAAATCCAAAAGATCTTTATAATGGCTGTAGGACCCATCCTGTACAAGCACTGCAATAATTTTGTCATCCGCTTCATGAGCATCAATCATCTTTAATCCGCCAATGGGTATGGCCTGCACAAGGATGTCACCATGCATGATCCTGTGTTCGGTCAGCACCAATATATCCAGCGGATCTCCATCACCCTGAATATTGCTCATGCCTGACTGTTTCATATAAAGAGCAGCCACCTCCTCTTTGCAATACGTCTGTGGGATAAAACCATATAGTGCTGGTACTACATTGGAATACATTTGTGGCCGATCCACTTTTAATATACCACTCGGCTTGTCAATTTCATATTTGACAGTATCAGATGGAGTGATTTCTATAAATGCTGTTACCACATCAGGTGCATTGGGGCCAATCATGACACCATGCCAAGGGTGAAGCTTATATGGATTAAATTGCTGCGTCATATTGAATATCAAATAAGTTGGAAACTAATTCAAGATAGAGAACTCCTGTTGAAAGTTAAATTCAATTTGGAGGTGTCCACCAACAATACCCTATGATTGCTTGTTCTTGTGATTATCAATTGCGATCCTGAAAACATATCCCTTAAAAGGCTGTTTCGGGAGAATTACTTTTCTGTATATCCTAAAAATTGATGTACATAATATTATTCAAAGCTTACATTTTAAACCAAAAACATCATGAAGAATTTTCTGAAGATCCGATTTTTTACAATCCTGTCCATTTTACTGTGTACTATGTTCCAGCTACATGCGCAGGAAACAAAATTTGGATTCCGAGTAGGTGGTAACATCACCAATGCACAATACAAGCAAGGTAATATTGATCATAATATCAAATCAAAATTTGGTCTTGACCTGGCAGTAGTAGCTGATTTTCCTCTTGGGGATGTTGTCTCCATAGGTCCGGAGTTACACTGGCTGCAGAAAGGGTATAAACTTGAGGACTTCAATGGCCCTCTATTTGATGATGCTGTTTCGACTTTAAACTACATCGAATTACCTATCCTTATTAAACTCAATTTTGGTGAAGAGGCCAAATTTTTCGTCATGGGCGGACCTAGTTTTGGCTATTTGCTGAGTGAAAAAACTGTAGATCAAGATGGAGATGAAATTGTCATAGATCTTGACGATTACAACCGACTTGACCTGGGAGCACATTTGGGTGCCGGGTTAGGTCTTGGTCCATTGGTAATTGATATTCGTTATCTTCTTGGAGTTTCAAATTTCGCAAAGGAAGTTGACGATACCACCATTCATAATAATGGTTTTGGAGCAGGTATCAGTCTGATGTTCTAAAACCCCTCATAGTCAGCCCTGAAGAGGTCTGCAGTAAGGTAAGCCATTGGAAAACCATACCTTTGCCCGCCTTATGAGCTCAGTAAAAGATCAGTTAGACCTCACGCGTTTACCCCATCATGTGGCGGTAATCATGGACGGCAACGGTCGCTGGGCCAAGGAACACGGCAAACCCCGGATCTGGGGCCATCGAAATGGCGTCAAATCCGTGCGGGAAGTCACCGAGGCAGCAACGGAGATTGGTATCCAATGGCTTACGCTTTATGCCTTTTCCACTGAAAACTGGAATCGCCCACAAGTGGAAGTCGGCGCTCTTATGGATCTCCTGGTGAACACCATCCGTGAGGAGCTGAACACGATGAATAAGAATAATATTCGTCTGCAGGCTATCGGTGATCTCGACAGGCTTCCTCCTAAAACAAAAAAAGCCCTGCTGGAAGGTATTGACAACACAAAAGCCAATACCCGTATGACGCTTACCCTGGCGCTGAATTATTCCTCGCGTTGGGAAATTACAGAAGCCATACGAAAGGCAGTCCGCCAAGCCGCTGACGGTCAATTACAGCCTAAGCAGGTCGACGAAGCTTTTGTCAATTCCTGCCTGGCAAACCCACACATGCCGGATCCCGAACTGATGATCCGCACTAGCGGAGAACACCGGATCAGTAATTTTCTACTCTGGCAGCTAGCTTATACAGAACTTTATTTTTCAGATATATACTGGCCTGATTTTGAAAAGGAAGATTTTTACACTGCGATAAAAGACTATCAGCAGCGTGAACGTCGATTTGGTAAAACCAGCGAACAGCTTTCGCACACCTAGTTAACCAGGACAACACAATACCACAGGTATACGTTTTTTACGCAGATAATTTAATCACCCGCATGAAGAGTTTCATTTACTTGAAAACAATATTCCTTTTTTCCTTTTTTCTCACATCAATTGCGGGACTTCAGGCACAAAAACCACTCGTTGAATTTGGCGAAGTAGAGGAATTGGAGATAGGAGGAATCGAAGTAAAGGGCGTTTTTTTTAGCGACCCCACGGCCATTAAATCTGTAGCCGGCCTCAAAGTAGGTCAATCAATAAAAATTCCAGGAACGGATATTACCAAAGCCATGCGGAATCTGTGGAAACTTCGTCTATTTGACGACGTACAGATAACCCAGGATAAGCGCATCGGTAACATTGTATTCCTCACGATCCACCTGATGGAAAGACCACGTCTCGCAGGTTGGTCTTATCGGGGTGTCAAACAGGGAGTTCATAACGATCTGAATGATGTCGTAAAACCTTTTCTAATCAAAGGCCAGGTAGCGACTGCAGCCATGCAGATCAACGCTAAGAATGCCATCAAAAAATATTATATAGAAAAGGGTTACCTCGATACTGAAGTAACTGTAGCAGAAGAATCTACTACCGAACGGGTAAATGCAATCAACCTGATTTTGACAATAGATACAAAGGACAAAATCCAGATTGAAGCCATTGACTTCGCAGGTAATGATGAGGTAAAAGATAGCAAGTTGCGAAAGCTGATGAAGGAGACTAAATCCAAAGCAGCATTGCTCAAAAAATCAAAATATATAGAGACTGATTTTGAAGCCGATAAAGTTGCCGTCATTGATTATTATCAGACGCTTGGCTATCGTGATGCAACCATTGTATCGGATAGTGTTTGGCGCAGCGAAGACGGATTACTTCAGATGCTGATCACCATCGATGAAGGTGATAAATATTATTTCGGAGATATTTCCTGGAAGGGAAATACCCTCCATGACAGTGAATCTCTCAATAAGATTTTAGGCATCCGCAAAGGTGAAGTTTATAATGATGAGTTGCTCAATACACGTCTTCGATTCAGTATCGATGGACGCGATGTCAGCTCATTGTATATGGATGACGGGTATCTCTTTTTCAATGTAGAGCCTACAGAAGTATCCGTGGACAATGATACTATCGATATCGAGATGCGCATATTCGAAGGTCCGCAGGCGACCATCGATGAAGTTGTCATCAAAGGAAATACACGTACACACGAACATGTAATACGGCGTGAACTTCGTACACAACCAGGACAAAAATTTAGTCGCTCAGATATTATCAGATCACAGCGCCAGATTATTGCGCTTGGATATTTTAATCCTGAAAACCTGGGCATACAGACTCCGGTGGATCAGAATAATGGCACAGTAGACATCATCTATGAAGTCGAAGAGCGTCCATCAGATCAATTGGAATTAAGTGCAGGCTGGGGTGGATTCGGTAGAAGTAAAGTCATCGGAACCCTGGGTGTTACATTCAATAATTTTTCATTGCGGAATATTTTCAATCGTGATGCGTGGAGTCCATTACCCCAGGGTGATGGCCAGCGTTTTTCAGTACGCGCGCAGACGAACGGAGATTTTTTCCAGTCGTATAATTTTTCATTTACTGAGCCTTGGTTAGGTGGTAAACGTCCTAATTCATTAACAGTGGGTGGTGTATTAACTAAGATCAACCAGGAATATTATTCTCAGGGTAAGCTTGCAATTGGTCGAGGGTATGTAGGCCTTGGCTCAAGGTTGAAGTGGCCGGATGATAATTTTGTATCCAACACTACTTTAAGTCTTGAGTATCTCAATCTGGATGATTACGCGACAGGTGATTTCCGTGATCGCGATGGTAATATTATCAAGGATGGTTACTTCAATAATTTTTCACTTTCCCAGACCATTGCACGTTCGACCATTAATGAACCTACTTTTCCAAGATCAGGATCATCGATTAGTCTTACCGTACAGGCAACTTTACCATATTCACTTTTAGGACGTGATGTGAACCTGGATGATGCTCAACAACTATATAAATTTGTTGAATACCACAAATGGCGTCTTGACGCAGAATGGTATACACCGGTCATTGGAAAACTGACACTTAAGACAGCAGCCAAATTGGGTTTTCTGGGTTCCTACAATAAAGACATTGGAGCACCGCCATTCGAACGATTTGAAGTAGGAGGCGATGGTCTTAGCAACCAGCAATTTGGGCTCACCGGAAAAGATATCCTCGCGATGAGAGGTTACGAAGTAGAAGACATAGCAGCGAATGCGGCCGGTGGTGCAACTATCTTCAACAAGTTCACAGCAGAACTTCGATATCCATTATCGCTTAACCCAACCTCTACCATCTTCGGTCTTGTGTTTCTTGAAGGAGGTAATGCATGGAAAAATTTTGATGACTATAATCCATTTGACATCAAACGAAGTGCAGGGGTAGGTGTGCGTGCTTATTTGCCGATGTTTGGATTATTGGGATTTGACTTTGGATATGGATTTGACAATCAGGCGAAGATTGATTCCGGTGCGAAGTGGACTCAATTTGGCAACTTCAACATTATCCTAGGTTTCGAACCCGATTAATGAACAGCACCTTCAATCAGGCCTCGTTATTCTTTTTACTATCGATCTTATTTTGGTCATGCGCTTCTGTTCCCAGAGGAACATTTCAGCCTAATTCCATTCCTGCACCTGATTATTCCTTAGCTGAAGCATGGGCTGCATTGCCTACTATAAAAGATAATGCTGATGTAGTTCCTGTCGATACCTGGCAGGATGTTCAGTCTACTGCCGCAGCAGATGTTTTTTTTCTGCATCCAACAACCTATGTAGGAAAGCATGGTCAGAATAAATGGAATGGGGATCTTAGAGATGCGAAACTCAATGAGCGTACTGATGAGTTACCTATTCGCTACCAGGCAAGTATATTCAATGGTTCTGGAAAAATATATGCGCCTCGTTACAGACAGGCTCACCTGAATGCATATTATACGAAACGTAAGAAAGATGCAGCACAGGCTCTCGAATTGGCTTACGGAGATGTGAAACAGGCATTTCAATACTATCTGGATCATTATCAACAAGACCGTCCTTTCATCATTGCAGCGCATAGCCAGGGATCAGCACATGCTATCCGTTTAATTGAAGATTTTATTGATGGCACTTCGCTGCAGAAAAAAATGATCGTTGCCTATCTGCCCGGATTTCCAATTGACGCCAATCATTACAAAAGCATGAAGCCCTGCATACAACCGGATGATACAGGTTGTTTCTGTAGCTGGCGTTCAGTTCGTGAAGGCGCCATGATAGATAAAATGCATTATCCTGATCATGAAGTAGTCGTAACCAATCCTGTGACTTGGAGTGCAACCAATACAACGTCTTCCAATTCTGTTCATTTGGGTGCTATACTCCGCGATTGTCAGACTTTGTTTCCGGCATTGGTGAATACTGAAGTGCATGAAGATTTTCTTTGGGTCACAAAACCCCGATTTCCATGGAGTTTTCTGCTGACGACTAAAAATTATCATATTGCAGATTATAATTTCTTTTACGCCGATGTGAGGCATAATGCACAACAGCGTGTGCAATCATATCTGAGCCATCCGTAATCAGTCAAATGGATATTCAAAGTCAGCGGTCACACTGGAAAATATACCTCGCCATTGCCGGCATCATATTGCTGCTGATCTCACTTTTCTATACAGGATATCTTGCCAAGCGATTAAAAGAAGGTGAACGAAATAAAGCCATACTGCTTTTCGATGCCTACCAAACCATGGAGGATGCAGACATGGATGCAGATGTAAGTCTTCAACTTAGTATTCTTGAATCCAATAAGGATATTCCGATCCTGGTCGCTGATGAGTCAGGGAATGTACTTTATGCCAAAAACTTTGGAACTGACCTGGACACAAATGCCACTTACCTCAAGGATAAATTAATTCGCATTAAAAAGAAAGGTCCTGAACCGATCATACTCTCAGATCAGTCGCTGCATCAATTTTTATTTTATCAAAATTCAAAGTTGCATGACCTGCTGACTTTTTTTCCATTCATTCAATTGTTTTTGCTTTCTGCATTTATTTTGGTAGGGTACATCAGTATAAATAATGCACGTCGTGCGGAACAGAATCGCGTGTGGGTTGGGATGGCAAAGGAAACAGCACACCAATTGGGTACGCCCATTAGTGCCATCATCGGCTGGATAGAACATATGCGTGATAATTATGATCAGACTCCGGATGAGCTGGATGTATTGAAAGAGATGGAAAATGATGTGGCGCGTCTTGATCTGATTGCTGATCGCTTCAGTAAAATTGGTTCGGCACCTGCGTTAACTCAGATAAATATTTATGATCAGATGCGGGAGATCACCGGATACATCCGCCGTCGCGCTTCACGAAATATAGTTTTCAAAGAACCGACTATTGACTCGGCTCCCATCATGGTAAATATCAATGCTCCGCTCTTCAACTGGGTTATTGAAAACCTGATGCGTAATGCACTTGATGCTATTGAAGAAGGAACGGGTACTATCACCTGGACTATTTCAGAAAAACCTGACCAGATAGAGATCGATGTTTCAGATACTGGGAAAGGAATTCATCCTTCTAAAGTGAAAGAAGTCTTTGAGCCCGGCTACACCACCAAGACAAGAGGATGGGGGCTGGGACTAAGCCTTGCGCGTCGCATCATCGACAATTATCACAGGGGCAGAATATTTGTCAAGCATTCGAAGCTTGGAGAAGGAACTGTCTTCGCTATTATCCTTCCCAGGAAGTAAATAGGCCAGTCCACCTTACACCGCTTGCCGATTTTTACGCAGATGGACGCAAAATTATTTAAACATGAATTTCCGCAAATTTGAGCCACTGATTTCACTGATTTGCACTGATAGGGAATACAGATTCAACCACTGACGGTTTACCGCTCTTTGCCCTTTGCTCTTTGTCCTTTGCAACCGGCTCTTTACCTTTAGGCCGGCAATAAAATTTAGTATGACTTCCCAACTTTCCATTTTTCTGGAGCACCTCGGGCTTCAGCAGGATAAGGTTCATTATATGATGACGCCTGCTGAATTAATAGAAGCATCCATCTCAAAAAACATGGGTCACCTGTCTGATACAGGAGCCTTATGCATTGACACCGGTAAGTTTACAGGAAGATCACCGAAAGACCGGTTTATCGTAAAGGATGAGAACACCCATGATACTGTAGATTGGGGCCTGGTCAACAAACCCTTTGAACCTGATCAATACGCAACGATCAAGAAGGACATTCTCGATTACGTACGCGAGCGTGAAGTGTACATTCATGATGGTTATGTGTGCTCTGACGATAATTATCGGATGAATGTGCGGGTCATTGCTGAGTATCCCTGGAGTGCCATGTTTGCACACAATATGTTTTTACGACTTAACGGGATGGAGATTGAAGGATATGCACCTGAATGGACTGTCGTGTGCGCTCCCGGTTTTAAAGCTGATCCTACAAAGCATGGAACCCGTCAGGCAAATTTTGCTGTCGTCAATTTTGCTGACCGTGCAATTCTTATCGGTGGGACAGGATATACCGGAGAGATTAAGAAAGGAATATTTAGTGTCCTTAATTATCTCCTGCCTCATGAAGAAGCAACCCTTTCGATGCATTGCTCGGCTAACGTAGGACTCCATGGTGACACAGCCATATTTTTTGGATTATCAGGAACTGGCAAGACGACATTAAGTGCGGATCCAAATCGATTTCTTATTGGAGACGATGAACATGGATGGTCAGACGAAGGGGTATTTAACTTCGAAGGTGGATGCTACGCAAAGTGCGTCGATCTCACTGAAGAAAAAGAACCTGATATATTCAGAGCTATCAAACATGGCGCTTTGCTGGAGAATATTCGTTTTTATCCTGAGACCCGCACAATTAATTATGCTGACATTTCCGTGACGGAAAACACGCGGGTATCATATCCTTTGTACCATATACAAAATGTTGCTCCGGGATCGATTGCTGGTCATCCGCGTAATATATTTTTTCTGACGGCTGATGCTTTTGGTGTGTTGCCTCCCATCAGTAAATTGACACCCTCACAGGCGATGTACCATTTTATTTCAGGTTATACTGCAAAGGTGGCAGGAACTGAAGCGGGTGTAACAGAACCGCAGGCAACATTTTCTGCATGTTTTGGTGCTCCTTTTTTGCCATTACATCCAACTCAGTATGCGACCATGCTGGGTGAGATGATGCAGCGGCATAAGGTCAATATCTGGCTTGTCAATACAGGATGGTCAGGTGGTCCTTACGGAGTGGGTAGCCGAATCAAACTTTCCAATACGCGTGCTATGATTGGAGCTGCACTGGAAGGCAACCTAAATCATGTCCGCTATAAAACCCACGACATCTTTAATCTTGCCATTCCAATGTCATGTCCGGGTATTTCAAATCAGAATATTTTAAACCCTGTGCAGACTTGGTCAAATACTGAAGCATATAGAGAGAAAGCCATAATCCTGGCACAGTCCTTCCATCGAAACTTCATGAAGTATGCTGATCAGGCCTCCGCGGATATATTAGCCGGTGGTCCTAATAAGTTTGGAGAACTTGATATGAGTATTGCCTTAGGTGAAGACATCCCCGGATAAGAGCATCCTTGGGTTAAACCTTTTTTTACGCAAATTAATGGTTGTCACAACAACCGTCTACCTGATTAAGGACGTCATATCCCAATCATCCAGGGAAAATTTTCCTATATGTTAAAGTCTATTCTTTTCCTCAAACTCACCAAAAATGGTGAAGTGCCCGAATACGGCTCATGTTACATTTGGTTTCAGGATTTCAAACTCCAGAGAAAAATAACACCCCTTTTTTGAACTAGTAAAAACCTCAGAAGCTTTCTCGTTCCAATATATTATTAGACTTTTTTTACAAGGTTATCA
Source organism: Bacteroidota bacterium (assembly GCA_030855005.1). Lineage (GTDB taxonomy): Bacteria > Bacteroidota > Bacteroidia > Chitinophagales > Saprospiraceae > Opimibacter. The sequence goes on from JALYSC010000006.1 coordinate 10,255, forward strand.
TTTTTGTCATGACTATTGTGAAGCTGGCAGGGAAACGTTCCTACCAGCTTTTTTTATTGATAATGCTACCCCGGATACAGCGTATGCAAAATCAAATCCAACTTGCTACGACAACGAAAGCAGAAGAATAAAAAAGATGACCAAGGCTGATATTTCTCAACTCAGATAATGGGAAGGCATATGCAGAAAAAAGAAAACCCGTAGTTCCATCTGGGAGCTACGGGTTTTTCTTTTTAGAATAAACTCTATTAGTACAGATAATTTAGAGCAGTTCCGTCATTCGAATTAAACGGACGGTTTTGATTCAGACTTATGCAGGCTAGCATAAAAGAACCAGCATCCGGACCGGAAGGTGTACCCGGGATTTGGATTGCTCCAACACCGGCTGAGCCTTCATTACTGGCAGCACCACCGCAACTATAAGAGCGATCCATATAGTCAGTGTGACGGAAGCCAATACAGTGACCCATTTCATGCGCCATAATGGTAGCGCAAAAATTGATAAATGTGCTTGAACCTCCTGATCCAATTGCCTGAGCATTAATCTTAATCAGGTTGTAAGGATTGCCTCCTGAAGGGAAACCTGCAGATGCGAGGAAATTACCGTTTGCTTTTTTCAGGTGGATCTGTCCACCGGAAGTACCCTGGCGAAGAAAAGTCAACTGCAAATTTTTTGCATTATACCGTGCAATCGCTTCATTAACTGCCTCGCTGTATCCTGTAATATCGGTAAGTCTTGTATCTACACTCACTGTAATCGTCCGGGGCAAGCCTTCTACAAGATTCGAAGTTCTATACTGCTCTGTCTCGGCAATACGTAGCGTAAGATGGTCAATGTGGTCGTCCAGGTTTTCCTGTGTCAGAATAATATCTCCTTCCACCATGTAACCTTCGTCAACTTTTTGAACATTCTCATTACTGTATCCAAGATCCCAAATACGGTCCAGAACCTCTTTTGGAATCGTCTTTTCTATAGCGGCTGAATCATCCTGCTGACAGGAAGAAAAAAAGAGCGCAAGTACAAGCAGACTTGCGAAAACATGAAAAATAGGCTTCATATTAGAATTGTTAACGTTAGAAAAATTAAAAGCAGCAGTTACTGGGGGGCGGATTTAGGATGGAGCTTTTCCTAATACAGTCAAAAGATAGTAAATTTCAATAATTGATATGGCATATTTCAGAAAATTCAAAAAATTCTTGTCAAGGATTCAACCTATTTTTGAAGCATGCCCTTCACAATTATGTGGCCGCAGTTGAGGTATTCTAAGGTAGTGCTGATGATGACCGTCCTGGGATGGGTTACATCAGTTTCTACATATGGTCAGCATGCATTTTTAGAAAATAGAAACCTCTCATCACGAGTGTCTCCAATTCTAAAATTAACGTTAGCTGTATTAGATGATCCTGATTCAATAAACATAGAAATAACCACCACTGAGCCTCAATCTATTTCAAATCAGCTTGAGTTACTTGATGCATCTGTTATTAGATTCCAGCCCTTGGGAGGCAGTAAGTACGGCCTGATAGTAACCTTAACAAAGACAAACCTCTTTTCCTTACTTCAAAATTCCGCTACAGAATATTTTGAACTATACAGATCACCCTTCACAGAATTAAAACAAGAGGGATTAGATCTGACATTAAATGAAATCAAATTATCTCATCACAGGTATGCGGATTTAAATGGATCATCGATTACTGTTTCGATAAAAGAGAATCTGATCGATTCAAATGATATTGATTTTAAAAACCGATTATTCTTTACAGCTGAGAGTCCTGATGATATAGATGTGCATGCAAGCAACATGGCAAGCATCATCGGAGGTGGTGGTAATTCGGATGTCACCTCATTGGGAGTTGCCTGGGATTGCCGCATGACATCAGATAACTTCATGATGTTGCTGCCTTCAGCTCCCGATTATTTTTTAGACAATGGTATTTCTGTTCAAAATCATAGTTACGGCACAGGGATTGAAAATTATTATGGAATAGAGACATCACAGTATGATGAATTATGTAATACCATTCCTTCGCTTATGCATGTTTTTTCATCCGGCAATGCTGGTGATCAGGCAGCAATTGATGGATCATATGCAAACCTGCCGGGATGGGCTAATCTAACAGGACAATTTAAACATTCAAAAAACATCATAACTGTTGGGGCAACGGATTCACTCAATCGTATAGTTCCTTTAAGTTCGCGAGGACCAGCATATGATGGTAGAATCAAACCTGAAATTGTGGCGTATGGCCACGGAGGCACATCAGGAGCAGCAGCAATAGTTTCAGGGAGTGTGCTATTACTTCAGGAAGCTTATGCGCAAGATCATCACGATTCACTTCCACCTTCTGAGCTAATAAAAGCAGTCATAATTAATACTGCAAAAGATATTGAAACACCTGGTCCGGATTTTACAAGCGGGTTTGGTGCGCTTCGAATTTCGAAAGCAATAGAGTCCATCCAACGACAGGAATATGCATTGAATAAAGTGGAGGAGTTAGCGACAATAGAAATTCCAATCGTCCTGCCATCGAATGTCAGTGAATTAAAAGTCACAATAGTTTGGAATGATCCTGCCGCTCCTCCTCAATCCATATATGCGCTTGTGAATAATGTTGACCTTCAATTGGAAGAGCAAGTATCAGGGCAGATCATTTTACCCTGGGTTCTCAAAGCTTTTCCAAATTCAGATTCATTAATTGCTTCCCCACTTAGAGGTGTTGATCAATTAAATAATGTCGAGCAAATCACAGTCACTGATCCTGCATCAGGAGAATATATCATCCGAATCCACGGAACAGATTTGAAGACAGTAACACAGACATTTGCAGTAACGTGGATGTATTCGCTGGAAAATGAATTTGAATGGGTCTTTCCTTCCGGAAGTGATTTTCTCCAGCCGGCAACCAAATCCATTCTTCGATGGAATACGACAGAAATTGTAAAAAGTCAAATCGAATACAGAGAAATACCTGGCGAAGAATGGATCTCACTATCAAGTGAAATCGATCCATCTGCAGATTTTTTCATTTGGGATGTTCCCGGGTATTCCGGTGCTGCGCAATTGCGATGGATGACTGCGGATCATGTGATCTTGTCTGATACATTTCTCATAGCGTCTCCCTTACGTCCAGATGTCGTATTTGTTTGCAGGGATAGTCTGATGATTACCTGGCCCTCACTACCTGAGGCTGATTCATTCGAACTCTTTCGCATAGGAGAGCAGCACATGGAACATCTTTTGTACCAACAAGACACATTCCAGGTTTTAAACGATACGGATACAAGCCGAAGACATTTTGCTTTAGCATATTATACAGAGGGTATTCGCAGTCCGATGGGATTCACCGGAGATTACCTTCAGCAGGGTGCAGGGTGTTTTATTGATCTATTCTATCTGGATCATACACAGGGGGACAGTGCTTTCTTAATAGGAGGTTTGGGTAGTATTGATGGATTGATATCTGTTACGCTGCAGATCCTGCAACAAAATCAATTCATAGACTGGAATATCATTGCTCCCATAACATCAACTAATTTTTCCTGGATCTATGATGCATTGAGAGTTGGCAGAAATGTGTTTCGATTAAGACTGTTTTTCGAAAATGGAAATGAAGTTTACAGTGATATTGTAGATGTCTATTACCAGGGAAATCAGCAAATATTAATTTATCCCAATCCAACATCTGCCACGCAATCAACCAAAATATATGTCTACGATGCGGATGAATTCGATCTGACTATCTATGATATGACCGGAAGGACGATAATGGAAAGAAAGAACTTGTCAGAGCCATTGCTTGAGATTGATATGACGTATCCTCCAGGTATCTATCAGGTTGTAATATTTACAAACGACAAACGAACTTTTTCAACGAAGTTTATGATTCGATGATCACATCATGACTTGCTGAGAAGCGAGTCAAGTACACCGGACAATTTTTCAAACATGCCTTCTTTATATCCACGTTCTTTGTGCACAATGTTCGTAAACTTATCCACTATCAGAACAAAAGGATAACCTTCGATTTTGATTTTCTGAATTGCATTATTATCGATCACAATTGTTGGATATTTCATAGGATTTGCTTTCAGGAATATTTCCATTTCTGCTTTTTGGTCTGAAGCAGTATCAAATTGATTGATCCCGTAAAATGTGACGCCTTTTCCTTTGTACTTATCGTAGAGTTGATTGATCACCGGTATGGTTTTACTACAAGAAGTACATATTGAATGCCAGCAATCCAGGACGATATACCTTGAAGTAGTGTCCTCTCTGAGCACTATTTTCTTTTGCTGATGGAGTAGTTGTCCTTCGATCAGATAAAGATCATAATGCGTTAATTTTAATTTCGAAGCAAGCGAATCATTAACCAAATCATAACCTTCCAGTTGGCTGTAATGAAGTTCGTTGATCATTGTTGAATTACCCCAGACGGGATTTGAAAATGTCCATGCATTGTAGGTGTATCCACCAGGTGATTGAATTGTTTGAATATTACGTGAATAGAAGTGATTGGCTTTATTGAAAGATACCATTAGACTCTGTTTGACAGAATCCTGTGCAGGTAATGTGATAGTTGCTGCAAGTGATTTTTGATTGAATAAAATCGTATCCTGAAGTTGCACAACAAAAGCTTTGTCCTTCATCAGTTTGGTCAGGAAATCTGCATATTCAAGAAATCGTCCGATGATTAATTCATTGACAAAAGTCTTTCGAATTATTGTGTCCGGATGATTTCTTCCGTCTATAAAGGTAATAGCCGAGCGGTTCAAATTGGCCATCATGATATTCTGGCTGTCAAATCCATACCACATGGTATCGAGGTTGATATATATACGACCACCAAAGACTTTATCCTCAGGAATTCTCACCAGGTGGACGTGAGCTTTATACTGGATTGTGTCTGGTGAAGCGGAAGTTTTTTGCTGGTACACTACATCGTATTCAAGGCTGACATTTGAACGGAGGTCTTTTAGGAACTGATGATACACTGATGTATCTGCGGTTTGGGCATTAACGGAAAATATGCCAGTTATAAAAAGACACACAAATAAAAAGCTGATAGATAAATGCTGATTTACAAACCTTGGCTGAAATTTCATTGCTTGATGGCTAAAGAAGATAAACTTATAACGTGGCGAAGGAAAGATATTTCTGTGAAAATAGGAGGTGTTGTGAAGGTGATTAACGGATTGATCACGTTTTAGCCTGTATGCATCGAAAGTTAGGTACATATGGTTGCACCTTTTTAGTACATTGGCGAGTATGATCCTCTACCAGGTAGATGCCTTCACAGATGAAGTCTTTTCAGGAAACCCTGCGGGTGTTATTGTCTGTGAACAATGGCCGGCAGTTCAACTCATGCAGTCCATTGCTGCCGAGAATAATCTGGCGGAGACTGCATTCATTGTGTCTGAAGGAGATGATTTCCGTATCAGGTGGTTTACGCCTTCGGTGGAGGTGGAGCTTTGTGGGCATGCTACACTTGCAGCTGCGTTTATCATGTTTAACGAATTGAATTTTCGTGGAGATCAAATTCGATTTCAATCTAGGAGTGGGTTGCTTAAAGTTTCCAAATCGGGAACCTGGCTGACGCTTGATTTTCCTGTTGATGATATTCAATCGATGGACATCACCTCGGCCATGCAAAAGTGTACAACGGCAAGCATTCTGGAAGCCTACCAGGGGCGATCCGATTATCTTTTTGTTTTACCGGAAGAGAACGCAGTGCGCGAAAGTCATTTTGATCTGCATGCAATCTCCAATCTTGGTAACCGGGGTGTCATAGTCACTGCAGAAGGAAGTGATGTAGATTTTGTCTCCAGGTTTTTTGCTCCGGCATATGGGATTAGTGAAGACCCCGTAACCGGTTCTTCGCATACTTCGCTGACACCTTATTGGGCTCATAGGCTTGGTAAAAATGAATTGACTGCAAGACAGGTTTCACAGCGGGGTGGATATTTACAATGTGAATTGAAAGCAGACCGGGTATTAATTACCGGGCAGGCTGTGCTTTATTTAAAAGGAGAAATATTTTTGTAAAAATTTATGTACTATAAAAAACTGAAAGGCTTTATCGCATTCAGTTATTTTTTTTGTATCAGATTTATATTTTTTTTAATTATCGTTTTAATTTTATTCGTTTCACCCTTAAATCTATTCTATGTCTTTTATCTACAAAGTCTCTGAACTAACCATTGGAGGTGATGGCAGTGATAATCCTGTTCCGTTAACAACGGCCAATTATCAGTTGTCCTTACCTGAATTAAGAATACCAATGGGCACTGTGAATGTAATTATTTCAATTAAAGGAACAAGTAAGAGTGTAACAGGACTCGCTGTACTGGATCCTTTAACCGAAGTTCCATTACTTGGCCCCGACGATGATATTCGTGCTCCTTGCCCTCCTTCATGCGGATAGAATTCGATTTGGTCTCTCGGTAACAAAATTTCTTTAGCATGAATTGTCTATTTTGCTTTAGTCACAGGCTAATGGGAAAAATTAATACTATAGGGATAACAGCTATTTTAGGATTGTTGATACTCATCAACTGCATACCTGTCTCTGCTCAGGAAGGTAAATTGATGTTTCATCAAATCGGAACCAAGAGCGGATTAAGTGAATTGACTAACCCCTATGTTTATCAGGATTTGAAGGGCTTTGTCTGGATCGCCTCAATTAGCGGATTGAATCGGTATGATGGAAAAAAAGTAAAAACTTATGTTTCTAATTCGGTTGAGCCGGGATCGCTGTGGGGCGAAAATATTCAAAGCAATTTTTTTGAAGAAGATTCTGCAGGATTTTGGTTTTCTACCTACACAGCCATTAATTATTATGATCGTGCACTGGATAAATTTAATCCTTACTTCAAGACGGAATCTGGTGATACGATTAACGGCTATCATGCTTTCTATTTAGATTCCGAAGCGCGCCTTTGGGTGCTTGTGGGTGAAAAAACGATATATACGTTTGATATCCATTCTGAAACCTTTACGTTGGTGAAACAACTTAGCAGAACATTGCAACGAGCTAAGGCTATCTCCGACGCAGAAGGAAATGTCACGCAGATTCTCGGGTTCAGCTTTGATCAACCTGGCCTCGTAAGTATCAAATTTGAGGTCAATGGTAATCCTTTGGAAGAGGAAATTATTTTATCCAATTATCACGGGAAAGAAATACTTCCAAGAGAAATATTAGTTGAGTCAGAAAAGTCAATTTGGATAGGAGGTTACTCTGAAATTATCCAATTCAATTTGATTTCGGGTAAAATCAGATATGTTGAAGCACCGGGGTTATTAGATATTGAGTTCTGGACTGATACGACGCTGATAGTTTCTATTATCGAAAAAGGTTTAGTTGAATTTAATAATAAATCATTCAGTTTTGGAATCCGGTATAGTAAGGTGGCAGGCGATCCTTTTAGTTTGATATCTAATGAAGTAAGATATATATCAAAAGTTAATAACGGAGGTTTTTGGTTTTCGCATGATGGGAAAGGATTGAGTTTTATTTATCGCAGCAAGCAAAAATTTCAGTTAATTAATCCCAACATGTCTGAACAGGGAAAATTATTTAGTCCTGTTAGTTTTAAGGAGATAGCAGAAAATTCAATTTATGTTGCACTTGACCAGGCAGGCATGGTTGAGTTAAATAGCCATGCTGAGATAACCAGACAAATTCCAACCTATGATCAGGTGGCTACCACCCGCTTAAAATCTGCTCATAAAATAGAAAGTGATCACAATAATAACTTATGGATTTTTACATACAAAGGTATTTGTCATTATTCGCAGGACCATAAATCTATAATTTCCATTGGAAATCCGATGATCATTGATGGTTTGTCTCTTACTAATGGTGATCTATTATGTGCTCATCGGGATTCATGTATTTACAGAATTACAGAGGGAAATACCAAACAAATTTTAGATAAATTCCATTCTGAAATATTTCCAAAAGCTTATTATTCTCTTTTTAAGGAATCAAATGGAAGGTTATGGTTTAGTTCAGGTGGTGTCACCTATGATGTGTATAATGCAGCGGGCAATCAGCATCT
>JALYSC010000265.1 GCA_030855005.1 Bacteroidota bacterium
TAATAACATGTGTGATGTGAACAACCTTAACTCCGTTGGTGATTTGCTCATCAAAAGCTTTGATAATTTCTTCATTCGACATGCGGGGCAAGTCGAGATCCACCCATTTCAGAACGATCCCATCCCGATGCTCACGTTGCTTCCATGCATTGATCATATTGGGATAATCCAGCCTCGAAAGCACAACCTGATCACCGCGTTGCAGCCTCAATCCAAAAATGACTGTTTCCAGTGCTTCACTTGAATTTCTGCAAATAGAAATTTCTTCTGCAGATGTTCCTGCTAGTTCTGAAAGTCTTTGCCGCAAGGGTTCACGTCCCTGGTCCAATATCCGCCACATGTAATACGAAGGAGCTTCATTGCACATGCGAGTATATCGCTCATGTGCTTCCTGCACTATCAAGGGTTGCGGGCTGACCCCACCGTTGTTGAGATTGAGTAGGCCCGGGGATGCCGAATACATTGTCTTTATCCTGTACCAAAAAGTTTCATCTGTTACAAGTGATTCAGTCGATTTGACTTTATGCTTGTATTCATTAATCCATCCAGAATCCGGCTGAGCAAGACTCAAATTGGGAAGTAATGTTGCAGCACCTGCTGCAGTTAGCGTGCCCAAGAAAGACCTGCGTTGGAATGACTTCATAAGCGAGTTTGCGTTATCCTTTTGTTAAAGCTATATTTTAAATTAAAACTTAATGTCATCTTGGACTAAATAAAAAGGAACAATATGCTGATTCACCTCAAACTCATCCTGTTATCCCTGCTGTTGTTGTCAAAAGGGCTGTACGGCCAATCTTCTTTTCTGGAAGATTATAAGCTCAAGTGGAAGAATACCATGGAATATACACTCGAGTTTGCTCAAATAATGCCGGAGGACAATTATGCATATACTCCCACTAAAGTAGAAATGAACTATGGAGAGCAGCTGAAACACTTGGCTGGAAATATGGTATGGCTTTGCTCGTCCTATTTGCAGGGAGAGAAAACCGCTATTGATCCTTTGAAGTCGGGAATTTCTAAAAAAGAAATTATCTCCGTGTTGGAGAAATCGTTTGCTTATGCCAATAAAACGATTGGAAATCTGACTGAAGCTGACTTAAATGAACCGGTTGATTTCTTTGCAGGGAAAATGTCCAGACGAAGGATTTTATTTTTACTTACGGATCATGTCACGCATCATAGGGGTCAGTTAGTTGTCTATTTACGAATGAAGAATATTGAACCGCCGAATTATAGAGGCTGGTAAGGAGTGAGTAAGAACGTGAGAACGTGAGAGAGTAACCCTTCGACTTCTGACGCTCATCCTCGTGCAGGCTCAGGGCAAGAAACGTAAGAATGTAAGAGAATAAGAATTGACTCTTAACAAACTTAAGGTAAGACATGTGATGATTAACCAATCATCCGGCTTAGGGTTTTAGTTTTTTAAGTTCGGCTTTGCGGGCTTTCTTGATAGAGGGGAGATTAGTCATTTTTAATAAATGTCTGGCGAAGTCATTATTGCGATCGAGTCGTACTGATCTTTTCACAGTCGTGTAAGCGTCACTGTATCGTTCCATTTGAAATAATGTTTCTGCTACGTGATACAATATTTCGCTGTTGTCGGGATCGAGAGCGTCTGCTTTTTGAAAATTAGTGAGAGCTTTTTTCCAATGTGAATTTTCATAAAATATTTTACCTAACTCCATGTATACCTCAAGATATTTAGGGTTGAATTGTACGGCTTTCTCCCATAACTCAATGCCATCTACAAACTCATTAGTAGCGATTAGAGTGGTTCCAAATTTATAACTAGAGGTGTCAGGATATACATTTCTGTCTATCGCCTTCTGCCATGCGACTAGTGCTTTAGGATAAGATTTGAGCTGAAGAAGTCGGTCTGCTACCCAGAATAATTCTTCATCTCCAAGATTGTTGGCGTAATCAGTAAATTCATCTTGAGGAATTTTATCAGGTGTAAGGTCGCCAGGCCAAATTGCAAAACCATCATATTTATCAATCAGAAATTTAAATTTCAGCCATCTGAATTTTCTCTCCTGCTTTTCGATCGATTGCCTGGAGTGATGTTCATTTCGCATGACTCGTAGTTGCCATTCATCAGATTTAGCATAGAGCCCTATCACTTCAAATGAATCATTTTCCAATCGTGTAGCAAAATCATCCAGGAAATCTTTTCGCTCATCACTGAAAAAATATTCATAACGAAGTACACCATTTGTATTGAGATGGGATTGTTCCGCTCCATCGAAGAGAGAATCAATTCTCGATACACGGATTTCCTTAAGGGATGGTTTTGATGACTGGGAAAATAGATTAAATGAAAAGCCGGAGCAGGTCAATATCACCAGGTAAAAAAATAATTGAAGGTGGTGAGGGATCGTAAGATTTCGTGGTGCATCCATATTTTCAACTACAGGAGGTTGCCCGACCCATTGCGTAATATGAAAACGTGATTATAAAGAGAATGTTTTGGAGGAGCATTAGTTAATATTACCCTCCTCCCCGTGATTCTATTGGAGTCTCATGGAAATCCTCGACAAGGTGTTACAAAAAAAAAGAGCCGGGCTCCTATACCCTGGCTCTAACTATGAAAATCTATTACCCTCGTTTTAATAACCTCTTCTACTCATTCTTGGCAGTACCCTGGATCACAAAGCGAAGTCTTGCTTTATCCGTTGCCGGGATTACCTGCTGATTACGAACGTAAGTGAGGTTGTAGACATTAGCAATCGAGTTGCTGAATTTTTCAAAAACAGAACCGAGTTCATCGATCGTCTTTGGGAAAGCTGCGGTACCACTGCTGGAAGCTAGTTCTTCCAATACAGGTTTATCAACACCACCATTCCCTTCAAGGCCAATTGTAAAGCTGTTAATACTAACACCAGATGGTGTATTTTCTAATTTATCAAGTAAGAATTCAGGTGTGTATTCCGGATCAGAGTTATTATCCGTACCGTCTGTAAACACCAGGAGTGTTTTACCTTCTGCATCACCATTTTGTAAATAGTCAATTCCGATATTGACAGCTTCATACAAGGATGTAAATGGACCTTGTTCCAGACTTGCAACATAATTCTGGAGCGCTACCTTATTATTCGTCGGTGGAAAGCTGTGTATTTCATCTGAGAAATCAACGATTCCGATTCTGGCTGTTGGAATTTCAGTCAATACTTTAATGATGAAATTGTTGGCATAAATTTTTACCTTTTCAAAATCGCTGCCTAACGATGCACTTGCATCCAGGACCATCACTATCAGCAGATCCTGTACCTGTGTATAATTCATAGTAAACTCTACGTCTTCCTTCCAGTCGTCGATGTCTTCACGCCATTCATAAGCAGTGATGCCTTTAATTTCATAATTGACATTATTGTCATCGATGATGCGCACATTGTCAATAATGACATTGGTAAATTTTGGCGGTACTGTGATACCGGCAAATGTCTTTGTAAAATCAATTTTGACTTCCGGTGAAGTATTTACCGCGTCAAATGTAATCTGGGGATTATTGCCCTGCGTATTCCAAAAGTCGATATACAATTCAAATTCACGACTCTTGGGATTATTCTGGTCCCCTCCTTTACCACAGGCTCCCATACTGAGAGCGATGGCCACAATTGATAACAACCTGAAGATCTTGATCATATATAATTAAATTGTTTAATGTCTTATCGGACGGGGTACGTGACGATGTTTGGTTTCAAAATAACTCCGGAATGTAGACTTACTTTAATGAAAACCAATTTTTTAGACATAATAGTAAATGTTAATATGAATATAAATTAGGTAACAATTACCATGCCAAAAACAACCATCCCGCACTTTTTCCAAGGGGCTATTAGTAACGAACGAAATACTTATTTTCTTTTTTAAGAAAAGATTTCAGGACTATTTTCTACATTCGGGTATCCTTCCTTCCACTCCTCTTTATTATATCCATTGCTGATTTCACGCATTCATGCCCGGATGCAGGATAAAACTTGTTTGTCTCATCTAGAGGAAGTTTTTGGTAATCAATAAAACAAGCAAGCTCACCCATTTTCGTGTTTGCGAATCGTCAACTTTTGTTGATCCCGTGAATGTGTCTGGTCTTGACCTTATTCTCGTTTTCTTTCTACTTTGGAGACTTCATGCGAAGCCTGCAACGTCAACGTGATATTTATCTGAAGGGATTCGCCGGAAAGAAACCGGTGATACCGATTTCTTTTCAGATGCTGGAGGACAAGGCCAGATTTTTTTTGAGTAAAGAAGCCTTTGCCTATATAGCAGGTGGTGCCGGGAGCGAGTGCACTATAAACTATAATAGGCAGGCTCTTGACTTCGTGAAAATCCATCCGCGTATGCTGGGTGGTGTGCAGGAAGTCCGCATGCAACTAAAGTGGAGGGAGCATGCGCTTCCTGCACCGTTTTTATTAGCTCCAATAGGTGTCCTCGAACTCGCGCACCCAAAAGGTGATCTCGCAGTAGCAAAGGCAGCATCACAAATGGGAGTTCCCATGGTGATAAGTTGTCAAGCTTCCTATCCAATGGAGGCAATCGCTCAACAACTCGGTGATACTCCTCGACTCTTCCAGTTATACTACAGTAAATCACAAGCGCTCTCGAGGAGTTTTATCAAACGAGCAGAAGCAATTCAATGCAGCGCAATAGTTGTCACGCTTGATACAACCATGTTAGGATGGCGTACCAGGGATTTGCAACTTGGTTACTCACCATTTCTTCATGGACGGGGAATCGCACAATACATATCAGATCCTGTTTTCAATTCCCTGCCGGATCCGAATGAAGTAATGGCCACAAGTCCTTCCCTCAATGCTAGTTTAATTTCATCCCTCATTAGCCTGAATCACCGAATGCCAGGCGGGCTTGTGAGGAATATTTTTTCCAATAAAGGATTAAAGATTGTACGAAAATTTACATCTGTGTTCAGCAATTCAGAAATGAATTGGGATGATATTGAACGCATTCGTGAATGGACCAAACTTCCTGTCTATCTGAAAGGGATACTTCGTGCCGATGATGCATTGAAAGCCGTTCATGCTGGCGTGGATGGTATCATTGTTTCCAATCATGG
>JALYSC010000007.1:0-733 GCA_030855005.1 Bacteroidota bacterium
GTCATCAGTGAAATACTTTTTAACCGACCTCGCACCTCACTGTAAAGGTCTTCAGGATAATAGAAGGCAGTGATTCCATCGATGCTGGTGATTTGTTGTTGTAACGATTTGACATAACCTGTGTCAACCTGTGCCGCATCGAGTTTAAATCGGAAGGAAGCTCTAAAAGGATTTTCCATCGAATCAGGTAATGCGATATCTCCTAATTCTTCTTTCATCACCTTCATGGCATCCTGTGCAGATACAAATCGCAAATCCCTTACGCCTTCCAGTTTACTGAGTTTGTTCTCAAGTTCGATGAGTTGTTGTTCTTTCAGATCAGGCTCGCACTCCGCCAGGAATTCGATATTTCCCTTAAACATCTCTTCCCATCGTTCGGAAAACCAAAAGCTGCTGACGAACAACCCGGCAAAGAACAAGAGGACTGCCAGACTACTGACAGTCAGCCAATAATACGGTGTATAGGTAAAGCTGAAGGATTTCACAGGGGGTAAAGGTAATAATATGGTTGAAAAATATAATATGTCATCCAGCCTATAAAAACAGTGCTGATGAAGATTTACTAATTTCGCCGTCCAATCAATAATTAACAGTATCACATGGCCAGGGAATTAACATTGAGAGACGCCATTCGGGAGGCAATGGTAGAGGAAATGAGACTTGACAGCTCTATCTTCCTGATGGGTGAAGAAGTAGCTGAGTACAACGGCGCTTATAAGGTCAGTAAAGGGAT
>JALYSC010000007.1:743-5600 GCA_030855005.1 Bacteroidota bacterium
CTGGATGAGTTCGGTCCACGGAGAGTTATTGATACACCTATCGCAGAACTTGGTTTCGCAGGGATTGGGGTAGGAGCGGCAATGAATGGTCTGCGTCCCATCATCGAGTTTATGACCTGGAATTTCGCAGTACTTGCCTTTGACCAGATTGTCAATAATGCAGCAAAAACATTGGCGCAATCGGCAGGCAATTTTTCTTGTCCTATCGTCTTTCGTGGCCCAAGTGGTTCAGCAGGTCAGTTAGCCCAGCAGCATAGTCAATCTTTCGAGGCCTGGCTGGCAAATTGTCCCGGATTAAAAGTGATCAGTTGCATAGACCCCGCAGATGTAAAGGGACTTATGAAGTCTGCTATCCGCGATAACGATCCTGTCTGCTTTATGGAAAGTGAGAGCATGTATGGATTTAAAGGAGAGGTCCCAGAAGAAGAATACCTCGTGCCTATTGGTAAAGCAGTAGTTCGTCGCGAAGGCACTGACGTAACTATCGTCTCTTTCAATAAGATGATGGAAGTGGCTAAAAAAGCTGCAGAAGAATTAGCGAAAGAAGGAATCTCTGCAGAGGTGATTGATCTTCGCACTATCCGTCCGATGGATTATGAAACCATCATCAATTCTGTCAAGAAGACCAATCGATTAGTTGTCGTTGATGAATCATGGCCATTTGCAGGCATATCATCAGAGGTTACTTATGTAGTGCAAAAGCATGCATTCGATTATCTCGATGCTCCTGTTGCCCGGGTGAATAGTGCAGACACATCCTTGCCTTATGCTCCTACGCTTGTAGAAGAATGGCTGCCCAATCCTGCGAAGGTTATTGCGGCGGTTAAGTCAGTGATGTACAGGTAGATAAAAAAGATGCCAGATTAGTAGATTCCAGATGCCGGTCTCGTGATGCAATATCTTGAAGCATCTCTCTTTGATTGATATCAATTTATGTTGACAGACGATCTTCCGGTGAGCGCACAGAATACAACTCACCCTGTCAATTTTAAGAAAAGTGAAGTAATTACTGACGCTTACGACTGACTACTCACAACTCACACTTCGACTCCGCTCAGTGCAAGCAACTCACGCTTACACATTGAATCGAAAGTGCATAATATCACCGTCCTGGACGACATATTCTTTGCCTTCGACTCCCATTTTGCCAGCTTCTTTTACGGATGCTTCTGAGCCGTATTTGAGGAAGTCATCGTATTTGATTACTTCTGCGCGAATAAAACCTTTTTCAAAATCAGTGTGAATAACACCTGCCGCCTGAGGTGCCTTGCTTCCTTTGCGAACTGTCCACGCACGGACTTCTTTTTCCCCTGCTGTGAAGTAGGTGATGAGATGAAGTAATTCATATCCTGCACGTATTACTCTGTTGACTCCCGGCTCTTCGAGTCCAAGGTCGCGTACAAATTCCATGCGCTCTTCAAGGGTGTCGAGAGCAGCGATATCAGATTCGATAGCGGCGCTAATGCAGATTAAACCTGCACCTTCATTTGCAATAGCTTCCTGTAGGAGTTTAGAATAATTATTTCCATTAACTGATGAAACTTCATCAACATTGCAGACATACAAAACAGGCTTGGCCGTGAGGAGCATCATTTCGCGCATTACGTCCACCTGGATATCTGGTACTTCATAACTACGAGCAGCTTTGCCGGCAAGTAAATGATCACGAAGTCCGGATAACCAATTCACTAATTCTACATCTTCTTTCTTACCGCTTTTCGCAGATTTGGAAGCTTTATCTAATCGTTTCTCAACGCTTTCCAAATCTTTAAGACCCAATTCGATATCGATGATCTCTTTATCTCTTACAGGAGATACACTCCCGTCCACATGCACCACATTATCATCATCAAAGCAACGAACAACATGAAGGATGGCATCCACCTCGCGAATATTCGCGAGAAATTGATTTCCTAAACCTTCACCTTTTGAAGCACCTTTGATAAGACCTGCGATATCAAGTATGTCTACCGTAGTCGGTACTAATCTTTGCGGATTAACAATCTTCGCTAATTCATCAAGGCGGATATCCGGCACAGTGATAACACCGATGTTTGGTTCCTTGGTTGCAAACGGATAGTTCGCAGCCAGCACACCGGCAGAAGTAAGCGCATTGAATAAAGTTGATTTACCTACATTCGGTAATCCGACGATACCACATTTCAGTCCCATAAAAGTTAATTTCTGATGAGCAGATTAATTTGAGGGCGCAAAGATAACATTATGTTGACCCCTGCCCACCGAAGCCTATGAATTACCTGGCACACGCGTTTTTATCACCTCCGGATCCTTTAATCCTGATGGGGAATATATGGGGCGACATCCTAAAACCAAAAGACTATGGGTTTCTGCCAGCTCCTATGCTTTCTGGAGTTGAGAGGCATAAACAGATTGATGCATTCACTGACCATCACGAGGGCGTTAACCAGATTATCACCTTAATCAGGCCTTTTCAGGGAAAGTATACACCCGTCGTGGCAGACGTAATCATGGATTATACCTTAAGTAAATACTGGCACGTCTTTCATGAAAATGTCCTGGAAGAATATTGCAGGCAAGTCTACGCTATAGTGGAATCGCATCTTGAATTCATACCTGAGCGCTTACACCCAAGAATAAAAAGAATGATGGAACATCGATGGCTTGAATCCTGTGCAAACAAGGATCGTATGAAGAACACGCTCACCATGTTAAGCCGGAGAGCTTCATTTGAAAATAAAATTCCCGAAGCCATGATTCCTTATGAATTGCATGAGCATACGATTGACAGAATATTCCTAACTTTTTTTGATGATCTAAGAGGTCATCTTAGCCTTCAAAGTGAAGACTGATGGTAAAAGTTCTGGAGAACACTTTTTCGATGACGGTGGATTGCTCAAGTTTGCTATTGTAGATCAGCATATTTCCAATGCCCTGTGAATACTTTATTTCAGGAGACAGGATAAAGAAGGGCAGGAAAAACTGAAAACCCGCACCAATTTCAATGGCATAATCATGTGGTGAAATCCGGATAATGCGATCAGCTTGTTCTTCCCGAATGCGGGCATTCGAAGCTACGTCGTATGTATACTTTGCTCCGGCCAATACGAATACACGCATGTCATGAAAGGGATCAGACTTAAATCTTACCTGGAAAGGAGCTTGTACCAATACACTTTCAATGCGTTTTATCTGCTCAATCTCATCCGCTGCATTCACATAAAAGAGTTTGCGGCCGACAAAGGAAAAACCGGGAAGAAACCTGAAATCAAAGTATTCACCCAGTTTCATATTTCCAATAATAGAAACATTCAGCCCCGGGCCACCAAGACCTTCGGCAATATTAAAGCTGTCATTGAGGATAAATTTGCTGGAAGGCTGAACCTGAAAATTAGAATTATTGTAGCCAAAGGTTAATCCGAAATAATAGGCCTTTGCCTGAAATTCACGGAAATTATGATTGCCTTTATTCACCTGAGCTTCACCCCGGAATGCCAGGAGAGTGCTCAGGATAAGGATTAAGGCTTGTATGCCAGGTAAATAGCGCATATTCCTGCAGATAAAGATGTGTATTGGGGGTTGCTAAAACCCGCTTTAATCAATTCTTGGTTAAAAGCTTCAAAATCAGGAAACGCCTGCACGGATTCATACAAATACTTGTAGGCTCGCTTATCACCCGAAGTCCATGATCCTATTAACGGTAACACATGCCGGAAATATATGTTGAACAGCTGACGGAAAGGAAATATCCTGGGTTTAGTAAACTCCAGAACCATGAGATGGGATCCCGGCTTCAAAACTCTGTTGATTTCTTTCAATCCAACTTGTAAATCCGCAAAATTCCTGACACCGAAAGCCACGGTTGCGGCATCAAAGGTGTTGGAGGTATATTCAATTTTCTCTGCGTCACCCTTTACAAATTCAATTGAGGAGTTAAGGCTTTTTTCTTTCTCTTTCAATCTTTTACGTGCTACTTCAAGCATTCCTGCAGAAAGATCAACAGCAGTAATTTGCTTGGGCTTTAATAACTCATCAGCTATGAAAGCCAAATCCCCGGTACCTGTAGCGATGTCCAGAATATGTTGGGGATGATATGGTTCGAGGGATAATAAAGCCTTCTTGCGCCAGTTTCTATCAATGCCCAGAGAGAGCAGCCGGTTGAGGAAGTCATATTTGCCTGAGATCTTATCAAACATGATTTCGACCTCGGCTTTTTTATCCCAATGCGCTGTTTTATATGGCTTTATTTCAGACAATACCGCAAAAATAGCTATTCGGTGAGGTCATATTATAAAAAGTCAAAACATCTTTCCAAATCTGGCCTAAAATTAATATGTAAGTATCTGATAATCAATAAGTATTTTATTAAATAAAATTTAAATCTTGACTCCTTTTCAAAGCTTGATTAAATTCCAAAAAACGTTAAAAACATTGGGCCAAATCCTATAAAACACGCCCTTGATTTGCTACCTTTGCGGCATTCAGTTTGATTTCATTTTTCAACTATATATGTCTGATAATCTTAGAGTTATACCAATTAACATAGAAGATGAGTTAAAGTCGGCTTACATCGATTATTCGATGTCCGTCATCATCTCCAGAGCCCTGCCTGACGTGCGTGATGGATTGAAGCCTGTGCACCGGAGAGTGATGTATGGAATGCATGAACTCGGTCTCGGGTACTCAAAGCCTTTTAAAAAATCTGCCAGGATCGTAGGAGAGGTTCTGGGTAAATACCATCCCCATGGAGACACAGCTGTCTATGATTCCATGGTGAGGATGGCACAGGACTGGTCATTAAGATATCCTCTCGTACATCCACAGGGGAATTTTGGTAGTATGGATGGCGACAGTCCTGCAGCCATGCGTTACACAGAA
>JALYSC010000007.1:5610-17920 GCA_030855005.1 Bacteroidota bacterium
GCGAATTGCAGATGAGTTGCTGGATGACATCGAAAAGGACACGGTAGATTTTAAGCTCAATTTTGATGATTCACTGGAAGAGCCTACTGTGCTTCCAGCCAAAATACCAACACTTCTTATCAACGGATCAAGCGGAATCGCGGTGGGTATGGCAACTAACATGATGCCTCATAATCTGTCAGAAGTAGTTGATGGTATTACTGCCGTTATCGATAATCCTGATTTATCCCTGACTGAATTACTCACTTACATCAAGGCGCCTGACTTTCCTACTGGAGGGATTATCTATGGAGTGGATGGCGTACGTGAAGCCTACGAGACAGGCCGCGGAAAAGTGATTTTACGGGGCGTAGCAGAAATTCAGGAAGGCCAGCATGGTAATGATGTCATCATCATCAAGGAGATTCCCTACCAGGTCAATAAATCGAATCTCGTCAAAGCCATAGATGATCTTAGAAGAGAAGAAAAAGTGAATGGAATATCCCATGTCCAGGATGAATCTAACAGGGAAGGAATACGGATCGTGGTAGAACTGAAGCGTGATGCCATGGCCAGTGTTGTCTTAAGCCAGCTTTATAAATTCACCCCGTTACAAAGCTCCTACGGGATCAATAATATCGCTCTTGTCCGAGGAAGGCCTGTGACACTTTCCCTTAGGCAATTGGTTGATGAGTTTATTTTGTTTCGCCTTGAAGTTATAGTTCGTCGTTCGAAATATGAATTGAGGAAAGCCGAGGAAAGAGCACATATTCTGGAAGGGCTTCTTATTGCACTTGACAATCTGGATGAGGTCATTAAACTCATTCGTGAGTCCAGAGCGGTGGAGGATGCGCATAGAGGATTGATGGAAAGATTTAATCTTTCTGAACCACAAACCAAGGCGATTCTCGAAATGCGTCTGCAAAGGCTCGTTGGCCTGGAACGCCTAAAGATTCAGGAAGAATACGATCAGTTGTTAATAACGATTGACGACCTGAAGGATATTCTAGCGCGTGAGGAGCGTCGACGTACAATAATTAAAACCGAACTGCAGGATATCAAAGCCAAATATGGTGATGAAAGACGCACACAGATCACTTTTGCCGATGGAGAGATAAGTATTGAGGACATGATCCCTGATGATGAAATGGTTGTAACTATTTCGCACCTCGGTTATGTAAAACGCACTAACATTTCTGAATATAGAATACAGGGACGCGGTGGCAGAGGATCGCAGGGTAGTAAGACCAGGACTGAGGATTTTATTGAACACATGTTCATCGCCAGCGCTCATAATCATTTGTTCCTGCTGAGTGAGCAGGGTATCTTTTACAAAATCAGGGTTTACGAGATCCCGGAAGCTTCCAAGACTTCGCAGGGTCGTGTGATTCATAACCTGATAGAATTACCCAAAGAAGATAAGATTCGCGCCTTCATTATCATCAAGGATATTGAGGATAAAGAATTTAACAGCAACCACTACATCCTCTTCTGTACCAAGAAAGGAACCGTCAAGAAAACGAAGGTGGAGGAATATGCGAAGTCAAGAATCAGTAAGATCCGTGCATTATTAATCAATGATGGTGATACATTAATCGACGCTCATCTCACTGATGGCAACAGTGAAGTTATCATTGCCAACAAAGGTGGGTATGCCGTTCGCTTCCATGAAAGTGGAGTTCGTGACATGGGAAGGGCAGCAACAGGGGTAAGAGGTATGGCCCTGCATAGTAAGGATGACGAGGTTGTAGGTATGGTGACAATCAATCAAAAAGCTGACAATCCGACTATCCTTGTCATCTCACAAAACGGATATGGAAAGCGTTCAGATGTCAATGAGTATAGAAAGACCAAACGTGGTGGTAAGGGTGTCGGCACCTTGAAAGTAACAGATAAGACAGGGCAGTTAATCGCGATCAAAGCAGTAGAAGAATCCGATGACCTTATGATCATCAATCAGTCTGGAGTAACTATACGTACTCCTGTCAAAAACATCCGGGTGATGGGACGTAAGACACAGGGTGTGAGGCTTATCAACCTTGATGATGATGTAATTGCGGATGTGGGGATCATCAAAAATGAGGAAGTAGAGGAAACTAACGGTATTGAACCTACCTTTAATAATGAGTCAGATTTCAGTTCCGAAGAAGAATAAAAAGCGCGGTGGTTTGGTGGATTGGGAGATTTTTAGAACTTTATTAATTAGAAATTAACATTAGGAAAACGTTTCCGGATGAGTTTATCCGTCTTAAGGATGGTTACTACTACTGGTAATTGATTCACAACTACAAATGAACGAATACATGAAAAAATTCTTTCTTTTCCTCTTTGCGCTGATACTGGCAGGTGGGCTGATGGCTCAGGATGCTTCGAAGGATATCAAAAAAGCAGCACGCTTGCTGGGCACGTATAATCTCGATCCGCAGAATAGTGCTGGCAAGCTGGAGGAAGCCATTATGCTGGCGGATGCCTCGATGAATGATCCATTGACAAAAGATGATCCTACTGCATGGCAGACATATGGCGAAATCTTTATGGCAGCGATTGACAATGATGTTAAAGCCAACGTACTCAATGCCACTGCAACGGTTGCCCAACCCTCTGCACCTGCTAAAGCTTATAAAGGTTTTATGATGGCTGCACAACTATCAGATAAATCCTATCAGAGTAAAGACGCGATGAAAGCACTGTCTTCAGGCATTCAGAATATCTATTACATGGGCTCTGCACTTTACCAGCAGGAAAAATTTGCTGCCGCGTATGAAGCTTTCAAGGCTACGTATGATGCGTATGCATTACTCAAGAAAAACAATGAGCCTACAAGCTTCTCTGCTGATGAGCAACCCAAATCCCTTTATTACAGTGGACTGTGTGCACAACAGGCAGGCCTGACCAATGAAGCAAGAGATGTTTTCCAGCAAATGGTGGATTCGGGTAGTGGTGAACCAGGTGTTTACGAAGCACTTTTCAACATGTATCTGAAGGACAATCCTGCTGAAGCTGAGAAGGTTCTTAATCTGGCACGCACAAAATTCCCTGAAGATTCAGGTATTCTGTATGCAGAGATTAATTACTATCTACAGAAAGGTGAACTTGTGAGCCTGATCTCCAAACTTGAAAAAGCCATTGAGATCGAACCTAATAATGTATCTGTTTATGTTACACTTGGACAGATCTACGATAAACTATACCAGGATGAAGTTGCAAAAGATCCTAGTATGGGTGAAGCCAATTTTACCAAAGCAATGGATTACTACAAGAAAGCGCTTGAAATCGATGCAAAGAGTTTCGATGCAGTCTATAGTATTGGTGCTCTTTGGTATAATCGCGCAGCTGCATACTCACTTGAGCTGAATTCACTTTCAAGTGATTATTCAGCAGCAGGCAATCAAAAATATGAGGCTAAAAAATTGCAGATGGATGATGCTTTTGAAAAAGCGCTGCCATTCTTTTTGCAGGCTGAGCAGCTCAACGATAAGGATTTTAATACTATCGTAGCGCTTAAAGAAATATATGCTCGTCAGAATAAACTTGATCTTGTCGAACAATACAAGGTCAAACTGGAAGGTATCAACAAAGAATAATCCTCCTGGAAAATAAACTAGCCCTCGTCTGCCAAAGCCGGGGGCTTTTTCATTTGTCACCGTCCCGATATCGGGATATATTTGACCGATTATAAAAATATCAATATGTCTGAGACTGCTTTTCCGGAGCCATCACCATTAAACGATGTAGCTGATTTTCACAGGACTTTTAATATGCCTGTATTGGATACACCCACGGTACCACATCCTGATCGGTCTGCCCTGAGGATTAACCTGTTACAGGAAGAACTTGATGAGTTAAAGGAAGCAATAGAGCAAGACAGTATTTCGGGTATAGCCGACGCTTTGTGTGATCTTCAATACGTACTCTCCGGAGCTATTTTGGAATTTGGTATTGCACCAAAATTTAAATCTTTATTTGAAGAAGTGCAGCGTTCGAATATGAGTAAGGTATGTCCTGA
This sequence comes from Bacteroidota bacterium, assembly GCA_030855005.1. GTDB lineage: Bacteria > Bacteroidota > Bacteroidia > Chitinophagales > Saprospiraceae > Opimibacter. Next base: position 9,596 of record JALYSC010000007.1, read on the forward strand.
TATGTCTACTGCAGAAGCGACGCTCGAGTTTTACATGAAGAAAGATGGCACCAAAGGTTTTATCAGGGAAAGTGAATCCGGATTTCTTGTTTATCGTGAAGGAGATCAAAAAGTTTTGAAATCGGTTAGTTATTCTCCTGCCGATCTCGAAACTATCCTCGAAGATTAATTCAGTCGTTTCAGACCATCATTTCAAAGATGCCTGCAATGCCCTGACCACCACCAACGCATGCTGTCACCATTCCGTACTTTTTATTTCTTCGTTGCAGTTCATTCAACAGTTGGGTTGATAATTTTGCTCCTGTACATCCCAAAGGATGTCCGAGCGCAATAGCGCCACCGTTGACGTTTACTATTTCCGGATTTAATCCTGCCTGACGTATGACGGCTAATGATTGTGTAGCAAAAGCCTCATTTAATTCTATCAAATCGATATCCTGCAATTTAATGCCTGCCTGTTTAAGTGCTTTTGGAATTGCAGCACAGGGACCAATACCCATGTAAAGTGGATCCACACCTGCAACACTACATGATACCAAACGTGCAATAGGGGAGAGGTTAAGCGATTTCATGAGCTCTTCACTCATAACGATCACAAATGCCGCACCATCTGATGTTTGTGATGAATTGCCGGCAGTAACAACGCCTCCCTGTTTGAAGACAGGTTTTAATTTTGATAATGCCTCGACTGATGTATCTCTTCGCACTCCTTCATCTGTGTTAACAATAAAGGATGATGATTTCTTTTTTCCATCTTCAAAGACTATGTGGTCTACATGTATAGGGACAATTTGTTCATTGAAATATCCGAGGTCTAAAGCGTTGGCTGCCTGGGCATGTGAGCGATAAGCAAATGCGTCTGAATCTTCCCGGCTAATACTATATTTTTCTGCAACAGCTTCTGCTGTTGCTCCCATACTGACTAAATAGTCGGGAGTGGTAGAAGCGACTTTATAGCTGGGTGCAAACTTATATCCGGTCATTGGTATCATGCTCATCGATTCAGTTCCTCCTGCAATATAACATTGCCCCATTCCTGCTTTAATCTTTGCAGCGGCGATCGAAATGGTTTCCAGGCCGGATGCACAATACCTATTCACCGTCATGCCGGGTACTTCAAACCCTAGTGCTCGCATGGAAATCAGACGACCTATCTGTAATCCCTGTTCACCTTCCGGATTTGCACATCCGACGATGACATCATCAATTAATGCAGGATCAAGTTCCGGCACCTGTGCCATCAGATGCCTGATCACATCCACAGCAAGATCATCAGAACGATAGTTACGAAATCCACCTCTTCCCGATTTTCCTACTGCTGAACGATATGCCTTGATGATATACATGAGTTTGATTTTAGATTTTGGATTTTGGATTTCTTTATTTCTAGTGTAATACATTTTTACTCTATTGACGCAGATATTATTTAAAAACGAATTTGCGCAAATTTGATTTTCAAATTATTAAACAGTTCACAGTTCACAGTTCACAGTTCACAGTTCACAGTTCACCGCTCGCCCTGAGCCTGCACAAGGATGAGTGCGAGGTGTCGAAGGGTCCACCTAGTTCCTCAAAGGCTTTCCGTTCTCCAGCATGTATTGTATTCGTTGTTGTGTTTTTGCTTCGCCGCAGAGGGAAAGAAATGCTTCACGTTCCAGGTCAAGCAGATAATCTTCAGTAACTAATTGAGAACCTGTGAGATCACCACCACATAATACCCATGCAATCTTGTGTACGATTTTGATGTCATGTTCAGAACCGTAATTACCATGTTTAAATTCATTGGCAAAAGCATACAATGCAGCAAGTCCTCCACGACCCAATACTAAAATATCTTTTCGTGGAATAGGCATGATGTAGTTATCGCTGAGCTCCAATACTTTTTTCTTTGCCTCAGTAATATTGGAAGTCAGGTTTAAAACCACTTCATCTCTGCCTTTGATTAAATAGCCTAAATCAAATGCTTCGTATGCTGATGTAGCGACTGAAGCAGTACCAATCGTTTTGCATCGATCTATTAAGGCAGGGATTTGAACTTCACCCGGATCGAAAGAATCGGATAATCTGACTGCGAATTCTTTTGTGCCACCACCTCCAGGAATTAAACCTACTCCTGCTTCTACAAGCCCGATGTAGGATTCTGCCGCTGCTGCGACTGCATCGCAATGCATTGCAATTTCACATCCCCCGCCAAAAGTATATCCCTGACTTGCAAGCACGACCGGAATGGAAGAATATCTGCAGCGCATTGATGTTTGTTGGAAATAGGAGACTGCGGTTTGCAGTTCATCCCATTCTTCCTGAAATGCCATCATGCCGATTAGCATGAGATTGGCTCCTACTGTGAAATTAGTTGCCTGATTGCCGATGACAAGACCTTTCCATCCGTCATCTTCAGCTATTCGAATGGATTCATTCAGACCCCGCAGAATTCCTTCACCCAATGCATTTGCTTTACTTTTAAATTCAAGACATAGCACTCCATCACCGATGTCATGCAGTACCATTTCATCATTCTTATAAACCGGAGCCTTCTCTTTTAAAGCAGATAAGTTGACTTTGTTCTCAACGCCTGGGACAGAAATATAAGATTCTGTAGATGGATCATACATGACTTGTTTGCCATCCTGAAATTGATAAAAGGAGGTAACTCCTTTCTCATTCATTTTTTCTATCCAGGAAGGAATTGGTAATCCTTCATTCTTTGCATCATTCATTCCTTGCGTAAGTCCTATGATATCCCAATATTCGAAAGGGCCGTAGGACCAGGCAAATCCTGCTTTTAATGCATCATCAATGCTATTGATTTGATCTGCAATTTCAGGTATCCTGTGGCTGGCATAGGAGAATAATCCGGTAAAGTGTTTTCGAATTAATTGACCTCCTGCATCCTGTGCATTATAAAGTGTCTTGATCTTTTTTGCAGGATCTTCAATTTGTTTGATGAGTGTCAATGAAGGAATGTCTGTTTTCGGATCCTGACCATACTCAAGCGTTTTTAAATTCAACGCTAAAAATTCTGTCTTTCCTTTAGCATCTTTTCCTTCTCCCTTTTTATAAAAGCCCTGACCGGTTTTGTTGCCTAGAAATTTATTATCCAATAAAAACTGCATGTAGTCAGGGACATTAAAAGCTCCGGCTTGTTCATCGAGTGGACAGTTTTGTTGAATGCCCTGCATCACTTTTACTCCTGTATCGTGACCTACCAAATCAGCTAGTCGGAAGGTACCGGTATTCGGACGACCTATAGCTGGCCCTGTTAGTTTGTCAACAAGTGTTATGGGAAGACCTAATTCTTCCGTCAATTGAAATATTTTGGCCATGCTATACACGCCCACACGATTGGCTATGAAAGCAGGTGTATCCTTGCAAAGCACAGTTTGCTTGCCAAGATGTTTGTCCCCAAATTCCATCATGAAAGAAACAAGCGAAGGATCAGTCTCAGGAGTTGGGATGATCTCAAGCAGGCGAAGATATCTGGGCGGATTAAAGAAGTGAGTACCTAAAAAGTTCTTTCGAAAATCTTCAGACCTTCCTTCTACCATCATATGTATGGGAATGCCCGATGTATTTGAACTAACTATGGATCCCTTCTTTCGTAAAACATCTACTTTTTCAAATAACGTTTTCTTTGCATCAAGTCGCTCGACAATTACCTCAATGATCCAATCTGCGTTTTTAATCAATGGCAAATGGTCTTCAAAGTTGCCGGTCGTGATGCGTTGAATAAAATGGGCATGATAGAATGGGGCAGGCTTTTGCTTTACGGCAGCGGCCAATGCGTCTTCAGCGATTTTATTCTTTCTCGGACCATCTGAAGGCAGGTCGAGCATAAGTACTTCATAACCGGCATTTGCAAAATGTGCGGCTATCCCGGCGCCCATTACTCCTGAACCCAATACAGTTATCTTTTTTATCCAGCGCATTAATGAAAGCTATTTTCTTGAAGCTGAAAGATAAGGACTCAGTCATCGTAAAGTGACCATAGAGTTATACATTAAATATTTTCATAATATGAAAATAAAAGGCTAATTTTACCACCTCATGTACCATTGGCTTAATGCCGGTCGTTGTAAATTAAACACCTCATGGACAATCATATGGCGAGTTTGAATTCATATGTGAATTCGGAAGAATCAAAGTCACGGAGCAAAGGCTGGATGTTCAGCTTTGTTACTCACCTTGTCCTGGTCGCACTACTTTTTCTTCCTATGCTTACTCAAACTCCGCCCCCCGAGGAAGAAGAAGGAGTTGTAATTGCTTTAGGATTGCCAGATGAAGGGCAGGGAGAAGAAACTCCGCTAGGTGAAGAAACGCAACCTGAACCTGAACCTGCGCCTCAGCAAAAAGAGGTCGTGAAGAAAGAGATGGCAGCTCGTACTCCCCAAAAGCAAGTCAGTAGTAAACTAATCACCAACAATGAACAGGATGATATAAAGGTTAGGGAGGCAGAGGCAAAGAAGCAAGCGACAGCAGATGCTCAGCGAAAAGCTGCAGCTGAAGCAGAACGTCAGGAAGCTTACAATAAAACAAAGAAATCATACGGTGATCTGCTTGGTGGTGGCAGTAAAGGGAATACAGGTAAATCAGGAAGTCAGGGAGATCCTAATGGTGATCCTAATGCAAAAGCACTGGAGGGTATCAGTAAAGGAAGTGGAAGAGTGGGTGGTGGACTAGGCAATAGAGGTGTTTTACATGAACCTCAGATCAGCGACAAAAGCCAGAAGACAGGACGTGTTGTGATCAGTGTTTGTGTTGATAAGGCTGGTAAAGTGATCAAAGCTGACTACACACAAAAAGGCTCAACTACCACAGATTCAGAGCTTAAGGAGATTGCGCGTAAGGCAGCACTTCAATTCAAGTTTACAACTGCCGATATCGAAGAACAATGTGGCACCATTACTGTAGACTTTAAAGTCCAATAGCCGCTGAATTGCCATTCCGAATTTTATTTTAATTATACAGGGTGAGCATATTATTTCTACTGAGCGGAGCTCGTTCACGTAAGGAATATTTTTTATATTGAGGTTTCGTTCATATTAAAACCAACTTCAGATGAAAAATATCCTCCTGATGTCCATGGGCATTTTCTTACTGACTTCATGTTCGAAAGACTCAATTGATCCAGGATTTGACTTGGCTAATCGCCCTGAAAAGTCAGAAATCAAAGTTAGAGTAAGTGCATTAGAATGGACGAATGAAAGTGAAGAACTGGGTTGTGGAGCAACCAGTCAACATGTTACCTTTATTGAAAATGCAGATATACGTCTTTATCAGGGCAATTCAGCGGTATCGGATATTACTCAGTTACCATTACTAAGTAGGAATACTGATAATGAAGGATCTGCTCTTCTCGAAGACCTTGAACCTGGAGAATATACAGTGGTTGTAAAGACGACATTGGGTGATAAGTATAGAGTAGTAACCACACAATTGAAACACAGGACCTCTATAGACTTCAGTTTTTAGAAAGACTAATACGATATTTGTGATGCCCGATGCTGTGTTCAGTTTCGGGCATTTCTTTTTATAATTTGCAGCCGATATGAAGTGTGTAACAGTAACATTGATTTTTATTCTGACAGTATTTTCTCATAAAGGCTATACGCAGATTTTCCCCGGGCTTGAAGGGGAGACGTTGGTCGAAGCTTTACAAGGAGAATATACTCCGCATGTATTGCTTAATGATACGCAGGTAAAAGATACACTATATGCAAGAGTATTTAATGAAGGTGATAGTGTACACTGCATCTATTCGGGTCTTGCACATGATCTGCCTTTTGGAGTAGATCCATCACAATACATTTTTGGTAGTGGTAACATGACTGAGTCAATGAACCTGGAGCACGGTTGGCCGCAGGCAAAAGGCGCAGGAGATGGTACCGACGGCAACATGAATATGCATCATTTGTATCCCTCCAGGGTTGCAATTAATTCAGACAGGGCTGATTTCCCCTTCAAAGAGATTGCTGATAATGTTTCCAATCACTGGTATTATCTGGGTATTGAAATGTCGAACAAACCTTCTTCCAATATCAATGCTTATAGTGAATTTCTTTCTGGCTCATCATTCGAGCCACGCGAATCAGTGAAAGGGGATATTGCACGAGCGATGTTTTATTTCTGGACTATCTATCGCGATGATGCTATCGCAGCAGATCCTAATTTTTTTAATCTAATGAAGGAGGATTTGTGTGCCTGGCATGAACAAGATCCGGCAGATGAGTTTGAAAGGTTGCGCAACAACAGGATTGCATTGTATCAGGATGGTAAAATAAATCCATTCATCAAAGATTGCTCATTGGCAAGACGTGCATATTGCAGCCAATTACCGGAATGCACCCTAACTGCCATTGATGAACAAACTGCTTCTGAAAGTCAGTTATTATATGATCCGTACTTTCATCAATTCAGCATATCTTCTGCTGAATCAGGAGAATGGAATTTCATCATCATCAACTTGCTTGGACAATCTATCTACAATGACAACATAAATGCTAATGAAAGTCAAATCTTAAGTGTTCCGACAGCCGGGATATATGTTGCAATAGCCTTGCGGGGTCAGGAAATACTTACGAAGACTTTCTACCAGAATTAAGTACTGAATTTTTAGACTGGCTGTATGAATTGCTCAGAAATTCTGGCAAGATTAATATTGACCTGCGATTCAGATTTCATGAGATCCTGTATGGAAATTTGATCCAGGAGTCGATCTACATTCAGTTGCAGAATCGTCCAGAGGGAACGAAGGGAACAATCAACTGAGTTTGTGCAAAGTGAAAGAGTGCCTGCATGTTGTCCGCAAAATTTTTCATCATAGATGGCACCACCCATTGCACGAAGTACTTCATTGATTTTTATTTGACTCGCAGGTTTGGCCAGGACGTATCCACCTTTATGACCTCGAATACTTTTAATAAATCCTGACATCCGAAGTAAGCGGGTGATTTTCGCGGCATAAGCCTGCGATATGTTTTCCAGTTCGCTTATCTGCGGCAGATTGAGTCCTTCTTCAGATTTCGCTCGCGCTATCTGAAGTAATATTCTCAATCCGTATTCATCCTGAGCAGAAATTTTCATAGTCGCTACTTTTATTAAAACATATCTAATGCCATCCTGGCTTCGTCACTCATCCGCTCTTTATTCCATGCGGGTGCCCATACAAGGTTGAGTTCCACGTCATTCACAAAATCAAGTTCCAGTAATTTCTCCTGAACTTCCATTGGCAGACTTCCTGCTACAGGACAAGCAGGAGAGGTAAGTGTCATTGTGATATTGACTTTTCCTTCATCATCGATATCAAGTGTGTAGATTAATCCCAGTTCATAGATGTCTACTGGAATTTCCGGATCATAGACAGTCTTGATCTGGCTGATCATCTTTTCACTCTTTTCTTCAGTAGTAAGTGTTGCAGGATCATCAGTGGATTGCTCCGGAATATGATGAGCATATGATCTGATGTGCAGAATCATGCTTTTCAATCCATTCGATCGGGTAGGAGAGAGATGCGATTGTAATCCAATGGCATCCATAAAGAAGAGTTGGGTTTTATTGATCTCTTCTGCTTTTTGTCCGTTGTAAATACGGATTAGAAGTGCGATGATTCCTTTTGTGATAGCTGCATCACTGTCTGCCTCCAGGTAGAGACGACCTTCTTTTACTTCTGCATGCAACCAGACTTTTGACTGACATCCTTTTACAGCATGGAGGTCATTTTTGTATTGCTCACTTAGGGGAGGTAATGCTTTGCCCAGATCAATCAGGTATTCATACTTTTCAGTCCAATCTGTGAAATGGGAAAAGTCTTCCACCACTTCTTCCTGTGAGCGTTGTATGTCAGTTACCTGAGCCAGCATCATGAAAGTATTTTGACTGCTTTCAAAGTGGCCTGCACAAGTAGATCGATTTCTTCAACAGTATTATAGATAGCGAAAGACGCTCTAACTGTGCCGGGAATGCAGAGAAAGTCCATCAAGGGTTGTGTACAGTGATGGCCGGTTCGAACTGCAACACCCTGCTGATCGAGTATGGCACCAATATCGTACGGATGTATGTCTTTTATGTTAAATGAATAGACAGAAGCTTTATACATTGCAGTGCCTACAGGTATCATACCTGGTATGGATGACATCGACTCTGTGCATTTATCCAACAGCATTTGTTCATAAGCATGCAGAGCTAGCCTGTCCAGTGATTGCATATAATCACAAGCAGCGGCAAGCCCAATGGCACCTGCCATATCCGGAGTACCTGCTTCGTATTTGAAAGGAAGTTTGTTGTAAGTTGTTCCGGACCATTTGACTTCTTCGATCATTTCCCCACCAC
>JALYSC010000007.1:17930-18255 GCA_030855005.1 Bacteroidota bacterium
CCTTGCCATGGAGGAAGGATATTGAGCCAGGAAGATTTACCATATAGGATACCTATACCGGTAGGTCCATACATTTTATGACTTGAAAAGGCATAGAAGTCAACATCAAGTTTCTTAACATCAATGTCGAGATGTGGTGTTGCCTGAGCACCATCTAATAAAACGGGAACACCATGCTGATGGGCAATCCTAATAATTTCTTCGACAGGATTGATCGTACCTAAAGCATTGCTAACATGTGCAACAGCGACGATTTTGGTTTTTTCTGAAATGTTATTTTCAAACCAATCCATATCAAACTCACCTCGTGGATTGATTGGAATGA
>JALYSC010000266.1 GCA_030855005.1 Bacteroidota bacterium
TGCCCGAGGCTAGATATGCTGCCTGTAGAGAAGTGTATGTGTTATTTTCTTCCAGTTCGACTTCAACATTATTTCTCACAAGATTACCTCCATGGTCAAATGCAAAAGTTTCGAAACGGCTGTCTCTGTATTGAGTGACAAAGAGTTTGTATACAAGGTTTTGTCCGGAAGGGAGGTCCTGCCATTTAAGGTGTTTCACTGAAGCATTTGAATCCAGGTGAATATATCCAACTGAATTGATCAGGCTTTCCGAAATTGGAATTTCGTTATTGGTATTAGTTTCAAATCGCTCAAGCAATGTCAGACTACTACCCGATCCGCATCTTACAAAATATAAAGGATGGCTAAAGGAATTGCTTTCATCATCATGCAGGATTCGAATTTCAACAGGCTTGTCAACCGTTACATTTTTTGGAATATCGAGAAAGAAACCTGTTGTTTGAAAAGTAAAATTTAAAAATTCAAAAGCCCTGTTGGCGGATATATTTTCAGTAAGAATCCATTTCGCAAATACCGTTTTCCACGAAGTGTCTTCCAATGATTCATGAACTGGTATAATACGGATACCCTGCTGACTAAGGTCAGACGGAATTTCTTTAAACAAAACTTTTCCATTGAAAATGGTAATGACATGCGTGTCAAGTCCGTCAATATCTTTTAAAGAAAATGCAGATGCTTTGGATGCAAGTTGATAGGGTGGGGCAATCAGCTTTTGCACCGAGGTATATTTCCAGTCTTCATGTTTCCTGTCAGGAAACTGAACCTGCTTTAATGCATCAAATGATCGTCGCTGGAGATCGTGAAGCGGTTTGCCTGAAAGTCCATTCAGGCTAGCTTCGAACTCTGAGTAGAGGTCATTAAGATGATCTATTATTTTTTCCTGTCCGGCCATTATAATAAGCTATTAAACAGATGCAGGCATTGAATCCCTGATCCAGTCGTATCCTTCTTCTTCAAGTTTGTAAGCAAGTGTCTTATCGCCAGTAGTCACGATTCTGCCATTCGAAAGTACATGGACAAAATCCGGTACTATATGATTCAATAGACGTTGGTAATGCGTAACGACGATAAATGAGCGGTCCTCTGATCTCAAAAGATTGACACCATCCGCAACGATACGCAACGCATCAATATCAAGTCCCGAATCTGTTTCGTCCAGAATAGCGAGCGTAGGTTCTAATAATGTCATCTGGAGGATTTCATTACGTTTTTTTTCTCCTCCACTAAACCCGTCATTTAACGACCTTTTCAATAGATCAGCATCCATGTCGATGGCAGTCATTTTTGCCTTAATGTATTTCAACATTTCCAACGCATTCAATTCAGGCAGTCCTTTATGAACACGATGTGCATTTATAATGCTCTTCAAAAAATTTGAATTACTCACGCCTGGTATTTCAACGGGATATTGAAATGCAAGAAAGATGCCGCTAAGTGCGCGCTCATCTACTTCCATGGAGAAGAGATCATTGTCATCATAAAGGATAGAACCAGATTCAATAACGTATTCTTCACGTCCTGCAAGCACATTTGCTAGCGTGCTCTTTCCAGAACCATTCGGTCCCATTATAGCGTGTACTTCTCCTCTGTTTACTGTCAGGTTTAACCCATTAAGGATGGGTTTTCCTTCAATTGAAACGTGGAGATCTTTTATTTCCAATAACGGTTTCATATTCAATTTTGGCTACTTTCTATTTTATCCTACACTACCTTCAAGACTGATGGCGAGCAACTTTTGTGCTTCGACAGCAAACTCCATTGGCAGTTCATTAAAAACTTCTTTACAATATCCATTGACGATCATGTTGATCGCATCTTCTTCACTCAGACCACGTTGCTTGCAGTAGAAGAGTTGATCTTCTCCAATTTTTGATGTAGTGGCTTCATGTTCTACACGAGCACTCGGATTATCTACTTCGAGATAAGGGAAGGTGTGCGCTCCGCATTTGTCACCCATTAAAAGTGAATCGCACTGAGAGAAATTTTGAGCTCCGTCAGCACGCGCTCCAATTTTGACAAGCCCACGGTATGAGTTATTACTATAACCTGCCGAGATACCTTTTGATATGACCGTACTCCTGGTGTTTTTTCCAATGTGAATCATTTTCGTTCCTGTATCAGCTTGCTGACGGTTATTGGTTACAGCTACGCTATAAAATTCACCGACTGATTCATCTCCTTTTAGGATGCATCCGGGATATTTCCATGTAATGGCAGATCCTGTTTCAACTTGAGTCCAAGAGATCTTGGATCTGAATCCCGAGCAAATCCCCCGTTTGGTGACAAAATTATAGATACCTCCTTTGCCGTCTTTATCTCCGGGATACCAGTTTTGTACAGTTGAATATTTGATGAAAGCTTCATCATGAGCAATGAGTTCTACAACGGCTGCATGCAGTTGATTTTCATCACGCATGGGAGCAGTACAACCTTCTAGATAACTTACATAAGATTGCTTGTCAGCAATAATTAATGTTCTTTCAAATTGGCCTGTATTCGCAGCATTGATCCTGAAATAGGTTGACAATTCCATTGGGCATCTCACACCTGGTGGGATGTAACAGAAAGAACCATCACTAAAAACAGCAGAGTTGAGTGTGGCAAAGAAATTGTCAGTGTAGGGAACTACTGTGCCCAAATATTTTTTAACAAGGTCCGGATGTTCTTTTACGGCTTCACTGAAAGAACAAAAAATAATTCCCAGCTCTCCAAGCTCTTTCTTAAAGGTGGTTGTGACAGAAACACTATCAATAACTGCATCTACAGCAACACCAGCTAATACTTTTCTCTCTTCAAGCGGCACTCCAAGTTTATCAAACATCCTGAGTAACTCCGGATCGGCTTCATCTAACGATCCAAGTTTCTTCTTTGGGGCAGCGAAATAGATTATTTCCTGATAGTTAATCTGCGGATAGTGAACATTGGCCCAAGTTGGTTCTTTCATGGTAAGCCAATGCTGATATGCTTTCAGACGCCATTGAAGCAACCACTCCGGTTCTTCCTTCCGGGCACTAATCGCACGGACAGTTTCTTCACTTAATCCTTTTGGAAAAGTGTCCATGTCCAAGTCCGTAGACCAACCGTATTTGTATTCCGATTGGGTTTGGGCCTCGAGGGTCTGCATGCTTTCACTCATATCATTGAAAATTGGGACGCAAAGTTCGTCATTCTTATACAAAAAAGTATACTATATACTATACAAAAATGTAGCAGTATGGGTTCAAGCTTTTCCCAGGAATATATGATGTTCTTTAGAAAATGTAAATACCATATATTCAGGCATTTATGTTGAGATGACTAACTGCCAGCACTCAATATGGCTCATCAGGGCTTGAGTTATAGGACTTTATCAGGACAAAAGCAGTATACTAATTCTTCTTAATTAGTAAAATTTTTATAAACAAGACCATACACATTATGCTTTATTATATATTTACAGCGCAACCATGAGTATTTCTGACGTCACACACCGATTTCTTACCTGCCTCGACAAACTTGTGGAGTGTGGAAAGGTTAAATCCAGACGGCATTTCGCTCTTACCATTGGTTATCACGCCCAGGGAATCTCCGAAATGGCCGGTGAAAGACGGGATGCTCCCCTTGATCTGATCGAGAAAGCAGTTGCGACATTTCATTTCAATCCTTGCTTTTTATTTACCGGTTACGGTGAGCCATTCACGAATGGAGTGGCAGATGATGGATTGCGGCTTAAAAATTTAACGGTTATCACCGATCAAAAAGGAGATGAGCGAATCGTGCATGTGCCTTTCCCTGTTCAGGCAGGTTATGGAAAGCTCTTGGATGATCCGGTTTTTATTCAGGAACTTCCTTCATATCAGCTTCCGGATCCACAATTTAGATCGGGTTCCTATAGGTCTTTTGAAGTTAGTGGCACCAGTATGCAACCCACTTTCCGATCCAATGATGTAGTGATTGCAGCTTTTATCGAGCCTCGTTATTGGGAGCAGGCCATTAAGAATCATCAACTCTATATTATCATTACGCATGAAGAGGTAATCATCAAGCGTATCCTTAATAGGATCAGATCTGAAAAACTAATTGAATGTATTTCTGATAATCCTGAATACGAATCATACACGATCAGGATGAATGATATCCTTGAAGTCTGGAAAGTACGGATGAAACTCACAGCTCATCTGGAAGCACCGGCAAATCAGGATGCTTCAAATAAAATTTCAGAGCAACTTCTCGCTCAACAAAAAATGCTCGAAAATCTTCAGCATTTATTGCCCTCGCACCAACGCACTTAAATAGGATAAGCTTTCTTCATTTAAGATTGTAATTTTAGAAAATGAATATTAAAGGAAAGGTCGTTTATCTCTCTTTTGAAGGAGGTGCATACGGTATTGTTGATGCAGATGGAAGAAAATTTCTTCCACTTAACATGCCTAATCAATTGAAGAAGGATGGTGCTGATGTCGTCTGTAAGGTGCGACCAGCCGATGCAGAAACAATGATCATGTGGGGTGAACCAGTCATTATCGAATCTTTCGAAACCTTGTAAGTATTTATTTATCCATTTTAGGAAGCACAAGAATGGATCGCTTTTTTTGATAAAGCCAGGCTACAAATTCAGCCGCTACAGTATTCGTTTGATTTAGTTGTTCTAAAAATTCTCCTGAATATTTTTCAACGAAGTGGGTATCAAATTTTCCCGATTTGAATGCGGGATGAAGAATACTGAATCTTCCAAATTCAAGTGTAGTATCTATTCCCCGAATGATGTAAGCAGTTATTGCTTTTTCAAGCAGTTCAATTGCCTCATCGCGTGTAGGTGCATGCGCAATTAATTTGGAAATCATCGGGTCATAATGAATAGGAACTTCCATACCGACTTTGTAACCATCATCAACGCGAATACCCTTTCCTGTAGGTGGCTGATATGTAGTTAGTTTTCCGATAGATGGGGTAAATCCTTGCGCTGCATTCTCTGCGTAAACCCGAAGTTCAATAGCATGGCCATCCATCGTAACTTCAGATTGTTTTATCGATAGAGGATGTCCTTCGGCAATCCTGATTTGCATTTCTACAAGGTCAAGCC
>JALYSC010000267.1:0-4648 GCA_030855005.1 Bacteroidota bacterium
CTACAATATTGACGAACTGGATAAGATTTTCAAATAGACCACCTATGCTTGCGAATCCCATCGCAATCAAACCCCACATAACCGTAAAACTTTTAGAGATTACAACATAATGTTTATCAGTTGCTTCTTTCCTGATAAGTCGCTTATAAAAATCAATTGTTGTGGTCGATGCCAATGCATTTAATTCTGATGATGATGATGACATGCCTGCTGCTAGAATAGCTGCTATCAGTAAACCAATCACACCTTTAGGTAGATAGTCAAGGATGAATCGGATGAAAACATAATCCTTATCATTTGATTCTTCTTCAGGAAATGTTTTTGAGATCAGCGTTTTTGTTTCGTCGCGAATTTCTTGCTCCCGAAGTATACTGGCTTGCAACTCGGGTGAAACAATTTTGTGCTCCTTCTGATCTACAAGTCCTGTATAGATATTTTTTCGCAATTCCTGTTCAGCTATCCACTGGTCATTCAACTGTTGATATTCAGCTGCTGCCGGAGTTTCCATGATTTTGGTTTCCAGCTGTGAATTAAAAAAAACAGGAGAAGGGGTGAATTGATAAAATACATAGACCATTACCCCGGCCATCAGTATAATAAACTGCATGGGGATTTTAAAAAATGCATTAAACATTAATCCCATTCTGCTGTCATGGACATTCTGACCTCCGAGATATCGTTGTGCCTGCGATTGATCAGTTCCGAAATAAGCGAGAGCAAGAAAGGTACCTCCAGTTATGCCCGACCAGAAAGTGTAGCGGTTGTCTAAATCAAAACTAAAATCAAGTATGTTTAATTTATTGGATGCGCCGGCAATACGTAATGAATCGCCAAGCCCAAGTCCGTCAGGCAATAAATAGATTGTCATAAATAAAGCTGTGAGAATACCACCCATCATTATTCCCATTTGCAATTTATGGGTCACACTGACAGCTTTCGTCCCACCTACACAGGTATAAAATGTTACTACCAATCCTATGATGATAATTGTAAGATTAAGATTCCAGCCAAGTATGGTTGAGAAAATTATGGCAGGAGCAAAAATGGTAATCCCAGCACCCAGGCCGCGTTGGATTAGAAATAAAAATGCGGCGAGTAATCTTGTGCGCAGATCAAATCTTTGTTCCAGGTATTCATAAACTGTAAAAACTTTCCACTGATAGAATCGGGGAAGAAAAAAGATACAGATGATCACCATTGCGACAGGCAGACCAAAATAGAATTGAATGAATCGCATGCCATCCGAAAATGCCTGTCCTGGTGTGGAGAGAAATGTAATTGCACTGGCTTGCGTAGCCATGACAGATAATCCTATAGTCCACCATGGAGTTGAATTTCCACCCATGAGATAGGAATCCATGTTCCGACTCTTTCTGGTCTTCCAGATCCCATAGAGGATGATAAAAGCAGTAGCTCCTATGAGTACAACCCAATCAATTGAGCTCATAGATCAGCTTTTATTGAAGTATAATTTAAGGCAATAAAAAAGCAAAATCAGGATAGCATTGTATCCCAGGATGAATGCATAGATCCGGAACCACTTATTATTTTCATGGAGGTTTGTCATGCTAAATCATTTAGGATTTTCCATTCTTATATCCTAATGAAATGAGATTGCTTAATAATCTATAAGCACCCGGTACGCCTGCAGGTAAATGTCTAAACCACGACAAGCCACTGTAGACATAATATCCTTTACCATATGGAGCTACCAGCAATGCGCCTTTGAGAGGAGCTTCACCGGTGTCATTCATCTCAAGTAGAGATTGAAATTGTGGATCCCATTGATTTGGAAAATAAAGTCCTCTTTCCTGCACCCATCCTTCGAAATCAGAAGCTTGAATTTTGTTTGGTATTGAAAATGCAACATGATCTGGTAAAAGAATATTGATTGGCGTAGACTCTTCTGTTACTCGATCTCTTGACAAGGTTATAGGATATGGTGCAATTGATTCCGTGACAAGACCACGACTGATATTGTATTGTACGATCATAGTGCCACCTTCATTTACCCAATCAAAAAGTGTTTTGTTTTTATAGGCTAAAGCTCCTACTGTATTGAAAGCGCGAACACCAAGTATCACCACCTGGTATTTTGATAATGAAGCAGGAGTAATGGATTCCGGATTCAATATATCAACGCTATATCCAATCTGATTGAGCGCATTAGCAACTTCATCTCCTGCACCTTTGATATATGCAATGGGTCGGTCAATCATATGTATATCCATACTACGCAATGGAACTGTCGCGTCACGTACTATACTCATGTATGGAAGATGATCATAGTCCAGTACAGAAATGCTGTGATGGTAAGTTTTTCCATTGACGATTATTTCAGGACGCAAAGTTGTGTGAGCATCATTTTTTGGTGGTGTGATGGTACACATCATGGCAACCGATTCACCGGATTTAGCAAATGAGAATGGTATTTTATCCGGAGTTACTTTCCATCCCGCATCAGGAATGGTAAGATTTAATGTTCCACTGGTGCTGTCCTGTATTGCTGAAAGAGTAAGATTTATTTTTCTTTCCTGTCCGACATTGAAGACTAAATAAGGATCATCAAATGCAATTGTCACAGGTGGTGTAATGTATACAGGCCGTAAGATTTCACCTTCAGCAGGATCAACTGTTTTGTAAACAAGTGGTAATTGAAATGTGAAAGGTGAACCTGCAATCAGAAAATTAAATTCTGAAATGATGGATGGATTATCTGCAGGTATACCGCGCATTTGTTGTTCTGGTACCACATACATACCATCCTTGGGTGTATTCTCCAGCCAATAGGGGAAACTCAGGTCATCAGGAACGGTGCAGAGAATATCTTTAATTATTCCCTGGTTATTTTTGAGGATTTCATGATAAGTGTATGTCGAATCATTTTGCTGGAAATGCACTTTTTCAAGCACCACTTCGACGGGTGAGCGATTGATAATTTCCAGAGAAACAGGAACAACTTCGCCCGGTGTCAATTGATAACGTGTGGTGCGGGCTTCAGCAAATAAACCAAGACATTCCTGAATAAGATGATTGCATTCTTTTAGTTTAATAGTTTTCCAATATGAATCGGGAAGTGAAGTGACCTGCTTATGTATTTCAAGAAGTAGTGCAACACTTTGTGATGGTGCTGTGAAATTAAAAGTTGATTCAAGTTTTTTTACTTTTTCTGCAATAGGAGCTCCTCCATCAACCCGGGTCCATGTGATGTTAATTCCTTCAAATAAATTTTTAGGAATAATGCCACCAGCATCTTTAACCAAATCAAGATAATCCAGGCTTTCTCCTCGTGTCTCTGCTGAACCAAATCCCTGGCTCTTGTGCATACTTCTGCTGCGCCCGGCAATTTCACTATTTGATTCACCAGTTACTCCATCAAATGCCCCTATATCAATTGAAAGCATTTTTGATTTATCAGTTTTGTCAAAACTTTCACGTGAGCCATAGAAAAACCAGCTTGTATTAAAATAGATTCTGCGAGGTTGCCATGGAGCCACATACTTCAGCTGTTCCGGAAATGCTTTTGGATCATTAGCTAAATCAAATGCTTCTGTGGATAAAATTGCAGAACCGGTATGATGTCCATGATTGGGACGGCCGGTGTCTGTATTAAAGCGATTGATAATCACATCTGGTCGTGTCTTACGAATGGCAAATACGACATCGCTTAAGACTTCTTCCCGGTTCCAAATAGTAAAAGTTTCTGCAGCAGTTTTGGAATATCCAAAATCATTTGCCCGGGTAAATAATTGATTTCCTCCATCAATGCGCCTGGCGGCAAGCAATTCCTGGGTACGAATGATGCCTAACATTTCCCTGATTTCGGGTCCAATGAGATTTTGACCACCATCACCTCTTGTCATTGATAAATAGGTCGTGTTGGCCAATACGTGATTTGACATATAAGATATCAACCGAGTGTTCTCATCATCAGGGTGTGCAGCAACGTACAGCACATTTGCCAGCACTCCAAATTTTTTGATGTCCTTGTAGATCTCGGCCGAAGAAGATTGAGCGGATGATGATTGCCAGATAATGGTGAAGAGGAAAAAATGAAAAAAGAAACGCATAAGCATGACCTTATTTGTGAATGACTTAAGAGATCGTAAAACTACATATTCCCTGCCCGAACTGCAGTGAGCTCTGGCGACAGAACAATTATACATATTGGCTTTTGTTAATAAATCGGGTTTTCGACTGCATCAACGAATAAATAGAATTAAATTTTGTGCAGAGGGTATAATAAGATATAAAAAATATGCACCTTAGCCGTCGGTTATCAAAAACGAAACACATCTATAGTTATGTTGATTTTATTGGTCACACTCACCGTATTTATCACTAGCGGTTTGATTTTTATGGTCAAATTAGGAACCAGCCGGAAGTAATAATCTTCTAAGAGCCTGCTACAGTGAAAGGCACCGAATTATACCTTATTGAGAAATCGAACTCAATCTTCTATTCCTGTCCCCGGCCTAATGCATTATTATCTGGCTCATCCCTTACCTTTGTGCGACCTCTGAGGTAAAGATTGATGCAAAAGCAAGTTCATTCCAGTTTTCCCAATCAACAAGGTCTTTGGTACATTGACGCATATGCTGACGTTGATAGTGAGCCTATGCCTCACCTGGCCATTTATCCTCCTGGT
>JALYSC010000267.1:4658-5047 GCA_030855005.1 Bacteroidota bacterium
AAGTATTGTCAGTGTCCGAATTCATTCTGAGTGTTTGACCGGAGATTTATTTGGTAGCAAACGATGTGATTGTGGCGCACAACTTGAGAAGAGTTTGGAAGTCATTACGAAAGAAAAAGGTGTTTTGATTTATTTGCGCCAGGAAGGCAGAGGTATTGGACTTATCAATAAACTAAAGGCTTATAACCTTCAGGATGAAGGTTTCAATACTATTGACGCCAATCATCAACTAGGATTCGAGACGGATGAGCGTACTTACCACATTGCCAGCCTGATCCTCAATGATCTGGGCATTAAATCTATCAGGTTATTAACCAATAATCCTGAGAAAATGGAGTCGATCAGTAAATCAGGTATCGAAATCGTTGACCGGATGCCACTCATGGTAG
>JALYSC010000268.1:0-2630 GCA_030855005.1 Bacteroidota bacterium
CACATGAGGATGGACGCATGAATATGGAATTGTCCATTGTCCTTGGATATCTCAATATGCTGATCTCCTTGTCGATGGTATTTTTTGGGATCAGGCAATTTAGGGAAAAGCATTTGGGTGGTAAGATCACCTTTAAAAAAGCTTTCGCTATAGGCTTCTTGATTTGCCTGATAGCATCAGCATTTTATGTGGTTGGCTGGATGATTTATTACAATGTGTCTGATATGGCACAAACTTTTCCAATCCAATATCTTGAATATATGAAGGAGAAGTGGACGGCGGCAGGATTAAGCGCTACAGAAATAGATGCCAAGGCGGCGGCTTATGCCAGTAATATGGAAATGTATAAAAACCCTGTTATCATGGCAGGAATGACACTAATGGAAATTTTACCAGTTGGCCTTGTTATAACATTTCTGAGTGCACTCATCCTCAAGAAAAAATAAAATGACAGCGAGGTGGAGTCGAGATGGCTCACCTCGCTTCTAACATTTATTTTTATCGAGGAAGGAACGTGATAGGTATATCATACTTCACTGTTACGGGTTTGCCTTTTATT
This sequence comes from Bacteroidota bacterium, assembly GCA_030855005.1. Taxonomy (GTDB): domain Bacteria; phylum Bacteroidota; class Bacteroidia; order Chitinophagales; family Saprospiraceae; genus Opimibacter. The sequence continues at coordinate 560 of JALYSC010000268.1, forward strand.
TCTCCGGGTTCAAATCCGGTTGCATCCAAAAGTCGCACTGCACGCAAGGCCTCGTCATTACAACCTCCCCCTATGCCTTCATGAATGAACGCATCTTCAAGATTTCCTTCTGCGTCAATCACAACACTTACAAACACAGTACCACCAATCTTCTTTTCGCGGGCTTTATCCGGGTAGCGGATATTCAGTGTTATTAGAGTTGACATCAGGTCTTTTCCGCCAATCAGTTCAGGTGATTTCGTCAGCATGCTTTCAGTAAACTGTCCATCTTTATAGACGAAATAAGTCGTTTCATCAACGGATATGGAAGGTTGCTCGGCTGTGAATTCAAAGCATTGTGTAACTGATTGTTGTGGCAATTGTTGCGCAGCAGCCTGGAGTGCTAAAGAAATAAGAATGGAAATGCTCATGTGGATACCTAGTTTCATATCACAACGTTGATTAATTGAATAGAATTGATTCCTTTCTCTACTTTTAACACATGAAAAACAGGATAGTTAATTGTACACTAAATCATTTACAGATATTCTCGGTAATACTGTTAATGTTTGCAATTCATTATGAAAGTCACGCGCAAATGCCTCCTCCGGGATATGATCGTGCAAAGGAGATGAAAGCTCAGCAGGCGAAAGTGTTGATCATAGATCGGGATTCGCTCACATTGATTGATACAGTGGTAGTTTATGATCCGACGAATTATGAAGAAGAAATCAAAGTAATTGAACACCGGATTTCTGTTCGTGATTTTTGCGTCACTGTTCTCGGGATGTCCAATCCTGAAATTCTCATGGATGGTCAGCCGCATACGATCATTGATCCGCGGACCTATGATGATCTTATCGTTCGACTCAAACCAGGAGGTGGCCTGGATATGACTCCTGTCAAAAAATGATCACTTGTTACAATTGATTTTTTATAAATATAATAATCTGAATTTATAACTGCGATAAATTGCCCTGATAATATTTAAGACCAATAATAGTTGTGATGATAGCTTCAAGCACCCTGAAATTTCTGAAAGAACTGGATAAGAATAATAATCGTGAATGGTTTTTGGCTCATAAAGATCAGTATGAAAATACGCTGGCCAATGTCAAAGAATTCAAGGATGCTGTTGTCAAGGGGCTGAAGAAGAAAGATGAAATTGAGGAAGGCAAGGTATTCCGGATCTATCGCGATGTACGTTTTTCAAAAGATAAGGTGCCGTATAAAAATAATCTGGGCGTTCACTTTAAAAGAATGGGTAAGGAGCGCCGCGGTAGTTACTACCTTCATCTTGAACCAGGAAAATCATTTGCAGGGGGAGGTTTCTGGGAACCTGAACCTGCTGATCTGAAAAGAATCCGGGACGAAATTGCATTTGATGATAAACCATTACGAAAGATTATCAATTCGAAATCATTCATCAAAAACTTCGGTACACTCAACGGTGATGAATTAAAAACAGCACCTTCAGGATACGACAAAGAACATCCCGCCATTGATTTGATACGTAAGAAACAATATCTCCTTGGCCGGAATTTTACTGATCAAGAAGTCAACTCTCCTGATTTTCTTAAAGAAGTGGTTGGTTCTTTTGAAGCTATGCGACCATTCTTTGATTATATGTCTGAGGTACTGTCAACGGATGTGAATGGACAGATGATTAAGAAATGATGTTGGATTTCAGATGGTTGGTGAGCTGTAGCACTAGGTTGAGTGAAGCGGGCGGTGCGCTGAGCTTGTCGAAGTGTCGAACCATGGGATTTCAGAATTGATACTTTTTATCGCGGATGTCATACGCCAGACTTGTGGTGAGCTAGCCGAATCCTTACCAGACTCATTACGCAAGGTTCAGATAACTATTCATAGAGCCACACATATAGCGTAATATTATTGACTACTAAATTCACTTACGTTTTTGAACTCTTACACCCTTTCTTTATTATGCTCTTACTCTCTTACGATCTTACTCTCTTACACATATGTTGACACAAAAAGGGAAATATGCAATCAAAGCTCTAATCTGTCTTGCTGAAAAGAAATCACAGTTAAGGACGCAGGATATTGCAGGTGAGGCTCAGATCCCGAA
>JALYSC010000268.1:2640-4540 GCA_030855005.1 Bacteroidota bacterium
TCGATTTTGCTTGAATTAAAACGACATGGCCTGGTGACAAGTCAGCAGGGATCACTTGGGGGATATACTCTTGCTAAATCTCCATCAGAAATCAATCTGGCTGATCTACATAGAATATTCGAAGGCCCGATTGCGCTGATTGCTTGTGCAGCAGAGCGATTTTACAATCCTTGCAAGGATTGTCTCGATGTGGACACCTGCAAACTAAGGATGACCATGAAGGAGGTGCGGGATATTACCTTCAATGCCCTTGAATCCATTACGATCCAGAAGATCATAGATAAGAAGTGATTTTTTTTAATTCTATATTCTACTTATTTGGTAGGATTAGAATATAATATTATTTTCGCCTTGGTTGAAAAGTAAATTTTGTAGTGGTATTACTGAATGGCTGGAATTTTTCACCGGCCTTTCTTTCTTTAAAGCCATACTCACAAGATGAATAATCACAACTTTTAAAAATTATGTCTTTGCAACTACTTGATGAATCTATTTCAATAGCTGTGACCCATATGACACTCAATCTTTCTATGTATTTTGGTTTAAGCGTTACTTTTCTGAGTGTCATCATTAGTTGTGGATCCCGCTAGCATGTATTGTCATATTGACAATCACTTTACAATAAATTGAAGTATGCATCATTGATTTTCATGTTAGTATTGTAGGTGGTATCAAACTTTCTAAGTTCATACCTGAATTTTGAAACGCAATCGAATAAAAAGTGCTCATGGAAAAACTAAAATTTAAACACATAACCTACGTGATCCTTATTCTTAAGGTAAGTATCATCGTATGGTTGCTGTGGCAGTTTTTTCATTCCAAAACCGACCAGGGATTTGTTCTTGACAAAGAGTTTTTACTTTTCTGTATTGCGGGTTTCATTGCACAAATCATTGATGGCACGTTAGGGATGGCCTATGGAGTAAGTTGTACGACATTTTTATTACATCTCGGCGTACCTCCGGCTGTAGCCTCAGCGAGTGTGCATACAGCTGAAGTTTTTACTACAGGTGTATCGGGCCTATCTCATCTTTATCTAGGCAATGTTGATAAAAAATTATTTATACGCCTTGCTATTCCGGGTATTATCGGTGCGATTATCGGTGCATTCCTGCTGTCTAAAGTGCTTGATGGAAATGTAGTCAAACCATTCATCGCCGGATATCTTCTTATTCTCGGCATCCTGATCCTTATCAAGTCAATTCGAGAACCCTTGTTTAAAGATGAAGTGAAGAATGTATCACCGTTGGGATTTATTGGAGGATTGCTTGATTCCATTGGTGGTGGTGGCTGGGGACCGATCGTAACTTCCAATATAATTCACCGCGGCAAGACACCTAAGATCACGATTGGAACTGTGAACACTGCTGAATTTTTTGTGGCCTTCTTTAGTACAGGTGTGTTTCTGTTTTTCCTTGGCCTTGAAGGCTATAAGACAATATTGGGACTCATACTTGGAGGGGTGCTGGCAGCTCCTATAGGTGCTATGTTGATCAAATATATTAAGCCACGTACACTTATGTTTGTTGTGGGTGTTGTGATCATTATTTCCTCACTATTTACAATCTACAGCACTATTTCTCAATAACTAATTAACAATCTGTTGCAGGAATAAAACGGCTAGCATGAACCATCCTGTCAGGAAGGTGATTAAAGAGATATCATAAATAACACTGCAAAAAAAATCAGACCAAATCTGAATATGGACTTCCAAAAGAAAATTCATTTTCTAGACACATATACATTTTTGTCACTTCCGGTAATAAATGTTTCCGGCATTCCATTTACTTATGATTGCAAAAAGAAGTGCTGCAAAAAATATAAAAAGCCCGGAAAAAAGCGCTGTAAAAAATGCCCGGAAAAAAATTAATTTTTATTGCTTAATCCTCCCTCTTTCTTC